>NZ_JANLOG010000057.1:0-78640 GCF_025466205.1 Pseudomonas sp. 13B_3.2_Bac1 | reverse complement strand
GGGGCCCCCCCCCCCCCCCCCCCCCCCCCGCTCCCACTATGGCTCAGCTGTGTGCCGCAGATTGGGTGATTTCCACATTATCCAGCACCCGATTCACCGCCAGTTCAGCCAGCATGATGATTTGCTGGATCGCCAGTATCGTCTGTCGCTGCGGGCTGTCTACATAGGCCGCAATGTCGCTGGTCATGATGCTCGCCGAAGCCAGTGATTCGCAGGCGTGAACCAGCAGACTTTCGTTGTCCATGTCGGGGGCGACCTGGAACATGCTGCTGGGTTTGTGGCATCTCACAGCGGCGGCGGACGGTTTCAGGTAGTGGTCGAGGGCGCGTTCGGCGGCGTCGTGGAGTTTTTTTGAATCGAGGGATTCGTAGGGGGAGGTGCTTTCCGCTGGGGGCGGATTGGGTGTGGGTTTGATCATGGTGGAACTCCATTCGGGATGTGAAGTTCGCCACGTACTGCGACCAAGCAATAGGGTGGCGAACCGTACGCAGGTTGGTCGACCAGGGAATGGAAACCCGGCAGGGCCAAGGCCCTCCCACGCACAGCTCGCCATTAAGCAAGCTTAAAAAGTGCGCCATTCTAAACCCGGACGACCAAGTCCGGTCGTTGATTCGTCAACGACCCCCTGAGCCTATCCACCCCACTTCCGAGTCACAACCGTCAAAACCTGTCGGAAAACTCCCTCCAAATCACCGCTTCTGTAGGAGCTGCCGTAGGCTGCGATCTTTTGATTTTTAAACATCAAGGGCAAAAGATCGCAGCCTGCGGCAGCTCCTACAGGTTTAGTGATGTGTTGAAAATCAGTTGGCGACGCGGGCTCCGGCGAGGCTCCCACTCAACTCATAAGCCGCCAGTTCCGCCTGATGCGCCGCCAATATCTCCGGCAGCGACCCGCGCAAATACTCGACCCACGTCTTGATCTTCGCATCCAGGTATTGCCGCGAAGGGTAGATCGCATACAGGTTGAGTTCCTGCGAGCGGTAGTTGGGCATGACGCGCACCAGGGTGCCGTTGCGCAGGCCTTCGATGGCGGCGTAGACCGGCAGGACGCCGACGCCCATGCCGCTGATGATTGCGGTTTTCATCGCGTCGGCGGAGTTCACCAGGAATGGCGAGCTGTTGATGGTGACCATTTCCTGGCCTTCGGGGCCGTCGAAGGCCCATTTTTCCAGGGGGATCACCGGGCTCACCAGACGCAGGCAGGCGTGGTTCAGCAGGTCGCTGGGTTTTTGCGCGCAGCCGTTGGCTTTCACGTAGGCCGGGGAGGCGCAGACGATGCTGTAGGTGATGCCCAGGCGTTGCGAGACGAAGCCCGAATCCGGTAGTTCGCGGGCCAGCACGATGGACACGTCGTAGCCTTCGTCGAGCAGGTCCGGCACACGGTTGGCCATGGTCAGGTCGAAGGTCACGTCCGGGTGGGTCTTGCGGTAGCGGGCGATGGCGTCGATCACGAAGTGCTGGCCGATGCCGGTCATGGTGTGCACTTTCAACTGGCCGGCGGGGCGGGCGTGGGCTTCGCTGGCCTCGGCTTCGGCTTCTTCGACATAGGCCAGGATCTGCTCGCAGCGCAGCAGGTAGCGCTTGCCGGCCTCGGTCAGGGCGATGCGCCGGGTCGTGCGATTGAGCAGGCGGGTTTGCAGGTGGGCTTCCAGGTTGGAGACCGCGCGCGAGACGTTGGCCGTGGTGGTGTCGAGTTGCACGGCGGCGGCGGTGAAGCTGCCGGCTTCGGCCACACAACTGAAGGCGCGCATGTTTTGCAATGTGTCCATGGGGTGCTCTCAAGGGAGATGGCAAATTGTGACACGAAGTTTCAGGGGCTGAGACCCCCGACCAAGGGATTATCTCGTTAACGGTAACAAAGATTCACAGGAATCCCAGCTTATCGCCACCAAGGTGCCCACCTAGAATTGCGCCGCTCCCTGTAGGAGCTGCCGCAGGCTGCGATCTTTTGATTTTGTTTTAAGGGAATCAAGATCAAAAGATCGTCCGAACGCGGCCCGAGCCTTCGGCAGCTCCTACAGAAGGGAACACGCCCCGCCTTACCCCTTTTTCAGGAATTCGCAGCTGTGCCGCGTCGCATCAACAGAGCGCTTTTGCCGCTCAGTGTTCTGGCTTTTACCCTGGGTCTCAGCGGCTGCATCTCAACGCAAGGAATTGCCCCGCATAGCAAGGCATTGGAAGCCGACGCACTGGCCACTGACGACGCCATCGCCCACGCCGCCAAAGACGCCAACTGGCCCACCGCACAATGGTGGCAAGCCTACGGTGACCCGCAACTCAATCACTGGATCGACCTCGCCGTGCAGGGCAGTCCGACCATGGCCATGGCCGCTGCTCGGGTGCGGCAGGCCAAGGCCATGGCCGGTGTCGCCGAAGCGGCCGAGTCGTTGCAGATCAATGGCGAGTCGACACTCAAACGCCACAACTGGCCGACTGACCCGTTCTACGGCCCGGGCGAGCTGTCCAACACCACCACCTGGGACAACAACGCCGCGCTCGGTTTCAGCTATGCCCTCGACCTCTGGGGCCGCGAAAGCAATGCCAGCGAACGCGCGGTGGATCTGGCGCACATGAGCGCCGCCGAAGCGCGGCTGGCGCAGCTGGAATTGCAGAACAACCTCGTGCGCGCCTACATCGAACTGTCGCTGCATTACGCCCAGCGCGACATCGTCGCCGCGACGCTGAAGCAGCAACAGCAGATTCTCGATCTGGCGCAGAAGCGCCTGAACGGCGGAATCGGCACGCACTTCGAAGTCAGTCAGGCCGAAACGCCGCTGCCGGAAACCCATCGGCAACTCGATGCGCTGGACGAAGCAATCGCCCTCAGCCGCAACCAGATCGCCGCGCTGGCGGGCAAAGGCCCAGGCGCGGGTGCGCAGTTGCAGCGGCCGACGCTGGCGCTGGGGGCAGCATTGAAACTGCCGTCGGCATTGCCCGCCGAGTTGCTCGGTCAGCGCCCGGACGTGGTTGCCAGTCGCTGGCAAGTGGCGGCGCAGGCACGCGGGATCGATGTGGCGCACGCCGGTTTCTATCCCAATGTCGATCTGGTCGGCAGCCTCGGCTACATGGCGACCGGTGGCGGGGCGCTGGAGTTTTTGACTGGCAAGAAGCTCAACTACAACGTCGGCCCGGCGATCTCGCTGCCGATCTTCGACGGTGGGCGTTTGCGCAGCGAGTTGGGCGAAGCGTCCGCCGGTTATGACATCGCCGTGGCGCATTACAACCAGACCCTGGTCAATGCGCTGAAGAACATCTCCGACCAGTTGATCCGCCGCGAGTCGATGGACAAGCAGCAAGGCTTCGCCGCCGAGTCGGTGGCCACTGCGCAGAAGACTTACGACATCGCGATGATCGCTTATCAGCGTGGCCTTACCGATTACCTCAATGTGCTCAATGCGCAGACCTTGCTGTTCAAGCAACAGCAAGTGCAGCAGCAGGTGCAGGCGGCGCGGTTGAGTGCGCATGCGGAGTTGGTGACGGCGTTGGGTGGCGGCCTCGGGGCTGGCAATGACGTGCCCACTGCCGAGCAAACAGCAGCCCCGAAAACCCCGGCCCTCCTGCGGTGAACACAATCCCGACGGCATGCGCAAACCTGTGGCGAGGGAGCTTGCTCCCGCTGGGCTGCGCAGCTGCCCCAAAGATCTTGTGAGCGCTGCGCACTCAAGCGGGAGCAAGCTCCCTCGCCACAAGAATTGCGTGATCCACAGACTTTTTCTTCATTTATTGAGCAAGACCAAATGACTCCCTTGCCCGCACCTCTACGCTGGCTCTACTCCCTGGAATGGCGTCGGGGTTTGTTTGACTGGGCGCGCAGTGATGGCGTGACCTGGGTCTACATCTTCAAGGTATTGCTCGCCGCGTTCCTCACACTGTGGCTGGCGATGCGCCTGGAGTTGCCGCAGCCGCGTACGGCGATGATCACCGTGTTCATCGTCATGCAGCCGCAAAGCGGCCATGTGTTCGCCAAGAGTTTCTATCGTTTCCTCGGCACCCTGGCCGGGTCGGCGATGATGGTTACGCTGATCTCGCTGTTCGCGCAGAACACCGAGTTATTCCTCGGTTCGCTGGCGATCTGGGTCGGTATCTGCTCGGCGGGTGCGGCGCGTTGCCGTAACTTTCGCGCTTACGGTTTTGTCCTCGCCGGCTACACCGCGGCGATGGTCGGGTTGCCCGCGCTGGCGCATCCGGACGGTGCGTTCATGGCCGCCGTCTGGCGGGTGCTGGAGATCTCGCTGGGGATTCTCTGCTCGACGGTGGTCAGCGCCGCGATCTTGCCGCAAACCGCCAGCGCGTCGATGCGCAACGCCCTGTATCAGCGCTTCGGCGTGTTCGCGTTGTTCGTTACCGATGGCCTGCGCGGACGCAGCAAAGCCGAGTCGTTCGAAGCGAGCAACGTGCGTTTCATTGCCGAAGCCGTGGGCCTCGAAGGGCTGCGCAGCGTGACCGTTTTCGAAGACCCGCACATGCGTCGGCGCAACGGTCGCCTCAGTCGTTTGAACAGCGAGTTCATGGGTATCACCACCCGCTTCAACGCCCTGCATCAGTTGCTCGAACGCTTGCGCGTGAACGACGAAGAACACGTGGTGGCGGCGATCAGACCGGGCCTGCAGGATCTGGCCGAAGTGCTCGACGGCTTCAGTGGCCGCGCCCTCACCAGCCCGGACGCTGCACGCCTGGCGACGGCACTTGCGACGTACAAGGAGGGCCTGCCGGCGCGGGTGCGCAGTCTGCGTGCAGCCTTTCAGGAGACTGACCCTAGCGACGCCGAGCAACTGGATTTTCACACCGCGTACGAACTGCTCTATCGCTTCGTCGATGACTTGCACAGTTATGCACAGACCCACGCCTCGCTGGCCGATCACCGCCACGAGCGTGAGCGCTGGGACGAGCCGTTCACCCCACAAACCAACTGGTGGGCCGCGGCGGCTTCGGGGATTCGCGCCTCGTTCATCCTGATGGTGCTGGGCAGCTATTGGGTCGCCACCGCGTGGCCGAGCGGTGCGACCATGACCCTGATTGCTGCCGCGACCGTGGGCCTGTCCGCCGCTACGCCGAACCCGAAACGCATGGCTTTTCAAATGGCCTGCGGCACGTTTCTCGGAGCGCTGATCGGCTTCGTCGAGATGTTTTTCATCTTCCCGTGGATCGATGGTTTTCCGCTGCTGTGCGTGATGCTCGCGCCAGTGATCGTGCTCGGCTCGTTCCTCGCTTCGCGGCCGAAATATGCAGGTGTCGGCTTGGGGTTGCTGATCTTCTTCAGCACCGGTTCGGTGCCGGACAACCTGACCATTTACAACCCCTACACCTTCATCAACGACTACATCGCCATGGTCATGGGCATGCTGGTCTGCGCCGCTGCTGGCGCAATCATTCTGCCGCCCAACAGCCGCTGGTTGTGGAAGCGCCTGGAGCAGGATCTGCGCGGCCAGGTTGTCTACGCGATCAGCGGCAAACTCAAGGGCCTGGCGTCGAGTTTCGAGAGTCGTACCCGCGACTTGCTGCATCAGGCTTACGGTCTCGCTGCCGGGCAGCCAACCGTGCAGAAGAACCTGCTGCGCTGGATGTTCGTGGTGCTCGAAGTCGGCCACGCGATCATCGAGTTGCGCAAGGAACAGGCGATTCTCCCGGTGCATCCGACCTATGCCGAATCGCAGCCGTGGCGTCAGGCAATTCGCGTGATGGGCCGGGCGCTGGTGCGACTGTTTCTGCAGCCGAACCCGAGCAACCTGGAACGCGCACTGGTGGCGGTCGATCACGCGATCAGTCGGGTCGCCGCGACCGACGAGCCGTTCGCGCCGCACTTCGACACGTCCGCGTTACGCCGGGTGAAGAGCTATCTGCACTTCATCCGCACCTCGTTGCTCGACCCGCAATCACCACTCGCTGCCTATGCCGTCGCCAAGCCCGAAGGACTTGCCCATGCCTCGTGAAATCGCCTTCCACGGCGTGTACATGCCGACCATGACCCTGATGTTTTTTGTCGCTGCGGCGCTGGCCTGGGCGCTGGACCGGTTCCTCTCGGGGTTCGACCTGTACCGTTTTTTCTGGCACCCGGCGCTGCTGCGTCTGAGCCTGTTTACCTGTCTGTTCGGCGCCATGGCGCTGACTGTCTACCGTTGAGAACGTTCTGATGAAAAAGTTTTTCAGCCTGCTCGCGACCCTGCTGGTGCTGGCCCTGGCGCTGTGGATCGGCCGGACCCTGTGGGAACACTACATGAACACCCCGTGGACCCGTGACGGCCGGGTGCGGGCGGACATCATCAACGTCGCCGCCGACGTCACCGGGGAAGTGGTCGACGTACCGGTGCGCGACAACCAGTTGGTGAAGAAGGGTGACCTGCTGATGCAGATCGACCCCGAGCACTACCGTCTCGCGGTGAAGCAGGCGCAGTCGCTGGTGGCTTCGCGCAAGGCGACGTGGGAGATGCGCAAGGTCAACGCGCATCGCCGCGCCGACCTCGACAATCTGGTGATCTCCAGGGAAAACCGCGACGACGCCAGCAACATCGCCGACGCCGCGCAGGCCGACTATCAACACGCGCAAGCCCAACTGGAAGCCGCCGAACTCAACCTGAAACGCACCGAAGTGCGCGCGGCGGTGGACGGCTACGTGACCAACCTCAACGTGCATCGCGGCGACTACGCGCGCATCGGCGAAGCGAAAATGGCCGTGGTCGACATGAACTCGTTCTGGGTCTACGGCTTCTTCGAAGAGACCAAATTGCCGCACGTGCGCGTAGGCGACAAAGCCGACATGCAACTGATGAGCGGCGAAGTGTTGAAGGGGCATGTGGAGAGTATTTCCCGCGGCATCTACGACCGCGACAACCCGGAAAGCCGCGAGCTGATCGCCGACGTGAACCCGACGTTCAACTGGGTGCGACTGGCGCAGCGGGTGCCAGTGCGCATTCACATCGATGAAGTGCCGGAGGGTGTGTTGTTGGCGGCGGGGATTACTTGCACGGTGGTGGTGAAGCAGGACGCTGTGGATAACTGAAATACCGAGTCGCTTTCATTCGCGAGCAAGCTCGCTCCCACAGGGGGGCCGGGGTGCAGCAAATATCCCTTGTGGGAGCGAGCTTGCTCGCGAAGAGGTCGACTCGTTACTTCAGAAAAGCGCTGAGCAATCATTCAGCGCAAAACGTCTCCTGCAAATGCCGCCACAGCACCCGCCCGGCCTCGGTCTTTTCAAACACCACCGTCGATCGGCGATCGGTGCGCAACCCGCTCGCATCACTCTGCTGCTCGCGATAACTCAGCGTCGCGCCATGCGCATGCAGCGCAATCCCGCGCAGCTCACTGAGCTCGATTCTGAAGCCGATCTTCTTCCCGCCCGCCGACTGAAACAATGCGCGCAAGGCTTCGATATCCAGCGTCCGGCCCAGCGGCGTGACCATGGAAAAATCCGCCGAGAACCGGCTCAGCAAACGCGCAAGTTCCGCCGAATCCTGCTCCACGGCAAACCAGCGTTCGATGACCAAGTGGGCCTGGATCACTTCATCAAAATATTCGTTGTAGTCAATCATGTGGATTTTTCCTGAAGGGGAGGTGAGCTCAAAAGGGCGAGCACTTTGGAGGCATCGAAACGCAGCACCGCGACCACCGGCAACAGCGTGAGCAGCGCGGCGGCGAGAAAGCAGTAGCGGAAACCGTTGCCGCCCAAAACGCCCAACAACGAACTGAGCAGCGCCACGCCGAGGCAGAAACCGAGCTGGCGATTGATGTTCCACAGCGCACTGGAGTGGCCCATTTTTTCCGGCGCGATGCCGACAAACGCCAGGCTCTGCGCGGTCACGCTGCACAGGCTGCCGCCCAGACCCATCAAGGCATAGGCAATGATCAGCGGCGCGGCGGCGGGTTGTTCGATGCGCATCAGCAGGACAATTCCCAGGCACTGCAAAAGCATCCCGGCGATCAGCAACGGCTTGGGGCCGATGCGGTTGAAACTGCGTTTGCCGAGCATGATCGCCACGCCCGAGGCGGCCGCCCAGGACAGCATCAGCGCACCGGTTTGCGCCGCGCCGAAACCGAGGTCGTGCAGGTACAACACGGCAATCATGTTGGTACCGGTAAACACCCCGGGCACGAACAGGTAGATCAGCATCGCCAGGCGCAGCGACGGACTGTTGATCAGTTGCAGGTCGAGCACCGCGTCGGGTTTGTGCCAGCCATCACGCAGGTACAGCCATAAGGTCAGGACGCCGAGCAGCAGAACCCCGGCGGCGAGGTGACGGGTAGCGGCGGCGCTCGCCAGGCTCACGGCAATCAACAACAGACTCAGGGCTGATACGGCCAGCAGCAGACCGAGTAGATCCAGCGTCGGGCGTTCAAGGGTGGCCTGATCCGCTTTCAACCAGAGCAGACCCAATCCGAAGGCCAGCAGCGCCATGGGCAGGTTCAGGTAGAAAATCCAGCGCCATGACAACGCCTCGACGATCAGGCCGCCCGCCGCCGGCGACAGGGCCGGCACCAGCAGTGCGACCATCAGCACCACGCCGGTGAGGTGCGCGCGTTGCGTCGCTGGATATTGCCGATACGCCAAGGCCTGACCGATCGGCAACAGCAAGCCGCCACCGAGTCCTTGCAGCAGGCGCCAGCCGATCAGGCTTTCAATCGACCCGGCCTGGGCCACCAGACCGGAGGCGATGCCGAACACCAGCAACGAGCCGAGAATCAGCCGCCGCTCGCCCAGCCGCGCCGCCAGCCACACGCTCAGCGGAATGATCAGCGTCAGCCCGAGCATGTAGGCGTTGGTGATCCACGCCAGTTGCGTCACGGATGCCTGTAATTCCCGGGCGATGTCCGGGTAGGCGATGCTCGCGGCGAACATGTTCAGCAGGTCGAGGGCAAACCCGAACAGATACACCAGCGCGACTTTCGAGCGATAGGCCATGGCAGCTTCCCTGTGATGAGACGTGCAGGTTAGGGGGCTTAAGGCGTTAGGAAAACGCTGGTTTGCCTGCTAGTTTGTCAAAATAATTTTGACAAGGAGTGCGTGGGACATGGTCAGCCTGGACCGTTTTGACACTTTCAAAGCCGTGGTCGAGGCCGGCTCGTTGACCGCGGCCGCCGATACTCTAGGCCAGACCCGGGCGGTGGTGAGCTTCAATCTCAAGCGCCTGGAAGAAGAACTGGGCGTTACCTTGCTCACGCGCAACACGCGGCAACTGGCCCTGACCGATGCCGGCGAGCGTTTTTATCGACGCTGTCTGCGCACCCTCGACGAAGCACGACTGGCGATCGAGGAAGCGCGCTCCGAGCATTCGCAACTCAAGGGCACGTTGCGCATCACCACCACCGTGGAATTCGCCCTGGCCCAAGTGGTGCCGGCGCTGGAGGTGTTCCGTCAGCAACAGCCGCAACTGAACATTCATCTGTCGACGTCCTCGACCCATGCCGATCTGATCTCTGAACGCTTTGACATGGCGATTCGTCTGGGGCGCATGCACGACTCCAATCTGCGCGCGGTGCAGTTGTCGACGTTCGAGGTGTTTGCGGTGGCGGCGCCGCAGCTGGTCGAGCGCTTCGCGCCGGTTGCCACGCTGGCGACGCTGGAGTCGATGCCGACGCTGGGCCACGGCCGAGTCCCTGAGATGACCGTGACCGAGCCGACCGGGACCGAGCATTTCTACCAGCCAAAACCGGGTACCACCGCCATCGTCGCCGACAATTCGGCGACGCTCAGGGCGTTTGCGCTGACCGGGCAAGGCGTGGCGATTTTGCCGCAATGGCTGATTCAGGAGGATCTGGCAGCCGGGCGACTGGTACGGTTGCTGGCCGATTACCGTTTTGCTCAGCAGGGTGTTTACGCGCTGTATCCGGATACCCGGCATTTGCCGCTGAAGGTGCGGGCGTTTATTGATTTCATGAAGGGCTGGGGGGGAAGGAGCAAACTATCCGCACCGACGTGAACCCGGCTTGATAATCGCGAGCACGCGCCCATCCCCGAAATGTCGAGGATGGGCATCGATGATCAACCGAAAAATCCCCAAAGATTGCCGTATGGGCCGCCGACTCCGGTGACGTTACCGGCAAATATGAATTTCTCATCGGCGCGTGGTTGCAGGAAAATCGACGCGGGCATGGCCGACGTGTCCCTGCTCAGAAAGCCATTTGTGCCAAATTCTTTGTCAAGGTCGCCAGTGCCAAGAAAACGAGCGATGTGGGTTTCCAGGTCACTGCCCGCTACGGTGATTCTGTTCTCGCTGTCGATGAAACCTGCGCACCAGTTGTCTCCTGTGTGCTTTTCAAGAAGGGTCAGTAACGGTTCGCCTCGGTTGAAATGAGGGTTTGGCTTGCCGTTTTCATCCATTTTGACCAGGAGCCCGTGCATGCTTTGCCCGGCTCGCCTTGAGTGACCCAGCCCGAAAAAACCTCCTTCCGCTGTTTTCACCAGACCCTGCACGGTGCTGTCGCTGTGTGTGAGGTTCAGCAAGTGGACTCCGGGCGTGCTGGGGTTGCCGTAGCTTTTATCCATGCTGCCGTCAGGGTTGAGACGGGCAAAGTAACCCTGCGTTCTTTCTGCACGAGTGGCGCTGCCGGCGATCAGGATCTTCCCGGAGTCGAGCAGGTGCATTGCCGAAATCGATGTCGCGGAGACCGTAGCGTGAAGTTTGATGTCGAGGCGTCCATCGCTGGCGAAATCCTTGTCCGGTTGTCCCTTTTCAGTCACGCGATACAGCACGGCATGAGTTCTTTCCGGGGCGCCCATGACGTGATAGGTCGCACCGACGACGATCATGCCATCCGCTTGCACTGCCACATTGCCTGTGTCTGAGAGGCAATTCTCCGTCGGTAGATTTCGCAGGATCAGTTTGCCCTGGGTCGCAAAGTCCAGGTCCTGCACGCCGTTTTCGTTGAAACGTCCCAACACCAGGTGCACGGGCGGAGACTCGGTGTCGTCATCTATAGTGGTTCCGCCCTGCATATAGATCCATGACCCATGCATCGCCACTTTGCCGCCTAATGCGTCAAACCGCTTATAGAACTTGTTGAAGGTGAAGCCTTTGCTCGCAAAGGTCGGATCCAGCCTGCCATCTTCATTCAGGCGTGCCAGCCCATAGTAGGACGAGGTGTAGAGTACGGCCTCGTCGTCATGGGAGACAGTGATGCCGAGGAGGAGTTTTCCCGTGGGCAACCGGTAAAGGCCTTTGATTTGTCGATCATTCCCGTTTGCGTGCGGCAAAATCGCGAGGGTCACAACGCCCTTTTCACCAAAGCTCGGATCGATGTCGCCAGGTTTACGCTCGAAAGTACTCATTATTTTCACCGATTGATGTACGGATGCTCGCGAGTGTGAGCGTCTTGCATCGAGTCTGCTCTGCTTGTGAAATCAGCGTCTACTGTCAGAGTTGACAGGTGGTGAAGGGCCGTGGGGGGGAGTAAGGTGAGTGCCCGAGGCGCACGTTGCTCAGGCTTTGTGTCTTCCCAGCGTGGAGCGTGACTGTCGAGGCTGAATCAGAGCTTCCCGCGCAACCCGAACCGCTTCTTCAACGTCGACTCCAGCAACCCCTTCGGCAACAACGTCGCCAGCAACGGCAACGCCCGACTGCCATTACCAATGCGGATCAAGCGTGGCGGTGTGTCCCGCTGCACAGCCTTGAGCAGTTCAGCCGCAAACTCGGTAGCCGGGGTCGGCTTGTCCTGCGAGGCCTTGGCCCGCGCGCGAATCCCCTCTCGCAGCGGAAACCACGGCGACTGCTCGTTGATCAACTGCTCGGCTTCGTGCCCGGCATTCTTGGCGAAGCTCGACTGAATCGCCCCCGGCTGGACCTCCATCACGCGAATGCCGAACGGCGCCAGTTCCATGCGCAAGGCATCGCTCAGCGCATGCACCGCCGCTTTCGACGCACAGTAGGCGCCGGCGAATGGCGTGACCAGAACGCCCGAAACACTGCCGATGTTCACTACCAGCCCCTTGGCCCGGCGCAGCACCGGGAACAGTGCGCGAGTGACGCCGACAATCGAGAACACGTTGGTCTCGAACTGGCGTTGCATGGCCGGCACGCCGCCATCGAGCAGCGGCCCCATGGCGCCATAACCGGCATTGTTGATCAGCACGTCGAGGCCACCGTGTTGCTGGTTGATGCGTTCCGCGAGTTGTTCCAGCGCCACGCTGTCATTGACGTCCAGCGGGATCGCGGTGAACCCGGCGGTGGTCAGCGCCGCGACGTCTTCACTCTTGCGCGCAGTGGCCCAGACTTCGTAACCGGCGCCTTTGAAGGCGTCGGCGAGGGCGCGGCCAATGCCGCTGGAGCAACCGGTAATCAACGCAACGGGCATGGCGCATTCCTTGTGCAAAAAAGTGGAGGAGGGGGATCAGTCGGAGAAACTGCCTTGCAAGCGCTCGGCGCGAAACTCCAGGGTTTGCGGGCGATAACCGGGACGCAGCGGTGGCATCGGCAGGCAGTCTTCCCAGTCGCCGCCGGCCTGCAGTTCGCCGGGACCGCGATAGCGCGGGGCGGTGTATTGGTTGTCGGCCAGATTGACCGTGTCACCGGGCGCGTAGGCTGCAATGCGCCAGCGCAGTTCGGTCAGCGGCACATCGTTGCCGTTTTTCATTTTCAGTTGCAGCGGTCGATCCGCCGGGCACTGTTCAGGCGCATAGACAATGCGCATTTCCAGACGCGCCAGTTGCTTGAGTTCGCGGTTGTCCAGCCACACCACCCAGACCGCGACCAAACCCAGACCAACGGCGGCCGCGACGGACACCGGCACGGCCTTGGCCGGATAGCGCAACAACAGGATCAGCCAGGTGATGACCAGCAAAACGCCGATGAACATGTTTGAACGCTCCTTGAACTCGTGAGCACCATCCTACCGAAGGGGCGCGGGAATGGATATTCGCCGAGCAAAGCGTGACGCCATTGGTCGGGACTGTAATTTCTGACAGTTGTTGAGCATGCGTTGTGCCTGCTCAAATTCCGGAGGTTCGAACAACGCCGCTCGCACGGGGAGGGACTTTTCATGAGCTTGCACATCAATACGCCGAGGGTGTCTGTGTTCGACCCGCGCGGTTTGTTGGTTCGCACGGTCGACTATTGTCGAGCTATCGAGGACGGCCCTGTCGCCCCCCGGATCAACCGCATCCTTCATGACCCGGCGGGGCATGCGGTTAAACAGTGGGATCCGCGGCTTTGGCTGTCGCAGGTCGACGACCCGCTGACGCCGGCCAATCTGATACGAGTGTTTACCTTGGGCGCCTCGGTGATTCGTTCGGACAGTGTCGATACCGGCACGCAAATCGAGTTGAAGGGGCTCGCCACGCAAACGGTATTCAGTTGGGACAGCCGTCAGACGCGACGCGACATTGAGTACGATGCCTTGCTTCGACCCGTTGCGATATTCGAACAAGGGGCAAGCGAGGCGCGGCATTGCGGCGAGCGATTGACCTACGGTCATCCCGGCAGCGGCGATCTGGCGCAAAATCATTACGGTCAACTGATCCGTCATGATCACCCGGCCGGCAGCGTACTGTTCAACCGATTTGCAATTAGCGGCGAATGTACCGAGGACACCCGCCACTTCACTCAGGATCCGTTGGCACCTGACTGGCCTAAGTCGGAGGCGGATCGTCAGCGGCTGCTGGAGCCAGGCGCCGGTGCGACATCGCGCTGGCGCCATGGTGCGCTGGGGGATGTGCTGGAACAGACGGATGCCCGAGAAAACCGGCATACATTCGCGCTGACCGTCGATGGCCACTTGCGCGAGCGCCGCTTGCAGTTGAAGGGGGAACCCGAGCAGACCCTGGTCAGGGACATCCACTACAACGCGCAAGGCAATGTCACGCAGGAAACCGCCGGCAACGGTGTACAAACCACCCGGACGTATAGCCCCGAAGACAATCGCCTGTTGGTTCAGCGGACTGAAGACGCTGATGGTCTTGTGCTGCAACATTTGAGTTATGGATACGACCGGGTAGGCAATGTCCTGAGTATCGAAGACAAGTCACTGCCGATCCGTTACTTCGCCAACCAGCGCATCGACCCGGTCAGTCGCTTTGTCTACGACAGTCTTTACCAGTTGACCAAGGCGTCCGGTTGGGAGGCCGGCGCAGTCAATCGTGGCCCGCAATCGATGGGCCGCATCGATCCGGGGGCGGTCAGCAACTATCAACAGACTTACGAATATGATCCCGGCGGCAACCTGTGCAACCTGATTCATGTCGGTGCACAAAGCCACGGGCGCAAACTGCAGCCGGCGCGTTATAGCAACCGCTCTTTGCCTTACGTGGACGTCATTCCCGGTGAGGCAGAAATCGAAGCTGCCTACGACCGCAGAGGCAACCTGCTGACGCTGGAGTCAGGGCGGGTACTGAACTGGAACCTGCGCAATCAACTGCAAACGGTCCGTCCGGTGGAGCGTGCCTCAGGTATCAATGATCATGAGGTCTATCTGTACGATGGTGGCAGCCAGCGGGTACGCAAGGTCCGTTCGTTGCGAACTGGCGTCCGAAGCCTGATTGCCGACGTACGCTATTTGCCCGGGCTGGAGTTGCGCACCGATAACGGTACCGGCGAACGGTTGCAGATCATCGTTACCGACAACGCTCGAGTACAGCATTGGGAGAGCCCGCCGCCTTCGGGAGTCAACAATCGATGGCGATACCAACATATCGATCACTTGGGTTCGGTTAGTCTGGAAACTGCCGGTGACGGTACGTTGATTGGTCGGGAGAAGTATCACCCGTTCGGTACCAGCGCTTGGCAGAACGGCGAACTCAGCTACAAATTCGTCCGTTATTCAGGCAAGGAGCGTGATGCGACCGGACTTGATTACTACGGTCACCGCTACTACATCTCTTGGTTGCAAAAATGGAGCAGTCCGGACCCGGCGGGGGAAGTGGATGGTATGAACCTGTACCGGATGGTCAGAAATAACCCCGGTACGTTGATCGATGCAGATGGACGCAGGCCGCAGCTTCCAGAGCAATCCGGTCCTCCAGGACCGCCAGCATTGCCACCCCCGCCGCCACCTGTCTCAGGCATACCTCCCCCTTTACCGGGAGCAGCCTCCCGACCATTGACCACTAAAAAATGGGTCATTAAAGAAGATCCGGCATTGTATAAACAACAAGGGGGTGAATATCCTTATTATTCTTCATTCACAATTGCTCTTCAGAAGCTCAATATTGAGCACTACAGTTCAGTTGACGATATAAAGCAGTTTGTAGATGTATGGCGGGAAGTTGGACGAAATATGACTCCTCCCGCCAGGAATATCGATAATGACAAAGCTTTGGAAGTTCAGGGTGTTTTAGGGAAAATAGATGAAGAATGGCCAAGTTATCATCGTGCGGATGTAAAGGAGCTTTTCCGAGGAGACACAACAGCCATATTGAATAGCTACCCATGGCTTGCCGAGTTTGTAGAGAGCGTCGGAGACGATGCTACAGAAAGCATACTGAATGTAAACATCCGCTCTCAGTTGATAATGTCAACATCCAAAGACCCAGGCATGGGCTACGTGTCCGGTAAATCCATAATGTGGCACTTTGAGGTGGAACCTGGACATGCAGGTGTTTCTGAGGGGTTGTATGCATCCGAGGGAGAAGTAACGTTTCCAATGTATAACAAAGTTAAAGTAGTTTCCGTGCAACACATTCCAAAAGGAAGGTCCTACATGGATAACACCGCACGATTCGGGACGGCACATAGATACGTGATAAAAGCAAAAATGTTACCCCGTTGATTATCAGAACAAGCGTTGGAGGAATGTGAACAGGCCAAAAAAGCCCCCGCCCAACCCACTGCGGATGGGGACGCAGCGGGCTGGACGGGGGCTTCTTATTGCGGGGTGATCACTGCGCGATGGTTTTCACCGACACGCCGCGTTCGATCGGGGTGGAACGACCGTAGATGTCCTCGAAACGCTCGATATCGTCTTCGCCGAGGTAGCTGCCCGATTGCACTTCGATGATTTCCAGCGGGATCTTGCCCGGGTTGCGCAGGCGGTGCACCGAGGCGATCGGGATGTAGGTCGACTGGTTTTCGCAGAGCAGGAACACGTTGTCATCGCAGGTCACTTCGGCGGTGCCGCTGACCACGATCCAGTGCTCGGCGCGGTGGTGGTGCATCTGCAGCGACAGGCATGCGCCCGGTTTGACCGAGATGTGCTTGACCTGGAAACGCCCGCCCATGTCCACCGAGTCGTAGGAGCCCCACGGACGATAGACCTCGCAATGGTTCTGGGTTTCGCTGCGGCCCTGCTCGTTGAGGGTGTTGACCATCTGCTTGACGCCCTGAACCTTGTCCTTGTGCGCGATCATCATCGCGTCCTTGGTCTCGACCACGACGATGTTTTCCAGACCGATCACCGACACCAGTTTGCCGTTGCCGTGGATCATGCAGTTTTTGCTGTCCTGGATCACCACGTCGCCCTTGCTGACGTTGCCGTTGGCATCCTTCTCGTTGACTTCCCACAGTGACGACCAGCAACCGACATCGCTCCAGCCGGCGCTCAGCGGCACCACGCAGGCGCGCTGGGTTTTTTCCATCACCGAGTAGTCGATGGAGTTGTCCGGGCAGCAGGCGAAAGTGGCTTCGTCCAGCGTGACGGTGTCGGCGTCCTGTTGGCTGCGCTCGAGGGTCAGCAGGCAGGTGTCGTAGATGTCCGGATCGTGCTTTTTCAGCTCTTCGAGGAAGCGGCTGGCGCGGAACAGGAACATGCCGCTGTTCCAGTAGTAGCCGCCGGATTCAACGTACTCGGTGGCACGTTTGACGTCGGGTTTTTCGACGAAGTGCGAGACGCGGCTGACGCCTTCGGGCAGCAGCGAATCGCTGGTGGATTTGATGTAGCCGTAGCCGGTTTCCGGTTTGGTCGCCGGCACGCCGAACAGCACCATTTCGCCGTTTTCGGCGGCGACGGTGGCCAGGGCCAATGCGCGTTGCAGGGCTTTCTGGTCTTCCAGCACGTGGTCGGCCGGCAGCACCAGCATCAGTTCGTCACGCCCTTCGTTGACCAGCATCATCGCGGTCAGCGCCACGGCTGGCGCGGTGTTGCGGCCGAACGGCTCCATCAGGATGCGCTGGCATTCGAGATTACGGTTGGCCAACTGTTCGTTGACGATGAAGCGGTGATCCTTGTTGCAGACCACGATGGGTGTGTCCATGCCTTCGAACACCAGACGCTCCAGGGTTTGCTGAAACAGCGTGTGTTCACCGGTCAGGGCGAGGAATTGTTTAGGGAATTGCTTGCGCGAAAGCGGCCAAAGACGTGAACCGCTACCACCTGACAAGATCACCGGAATCATATTGTTACTCCATAAAATCGATTGGTTAGAGGCACGAACGCTGTGTCGTTTCACTCTTGTTTTTGTCTCGTATCCGAACTGACAACCCGGTCGCAGGGTGGGAGGGGGCTTGCTCCCGAAGGCGGTGTATCAGTCGACATAGCTGTTGAATGTCAGACCGCTTTCGCGAGCAAGCCCGCTCCCACAGTGGGCGCGGGGTCAGTCTGGAAAATAATTAGCGGGTCGACACCGGGCGTTTCACCCAGACTGGCGACAGGCTGCTGCCGGAACCGGTGACGTACAGCACCGCTGCCTCACCACGCTCCAGAGCGACCGGTTTCACGTCGCCGACTTTCTTGTCGCCTTCGTACAGCGCCAGGCTGACTTTCACCGGGTTGATTTCACGTTCGCCACGGCCCTTGGCCGCCACGTTCGGCACCACGTCGGTCTTGCCGTCGGCGGTCTTCAGGGTCAGCGGCTTGTCGCTGAGGTTCTGCACGCGCACCAGGGATTTCTGCTTGTTCTTGAACGGTGGTTCTTCGATCAGTTGCGGCGCGCCGGAAGCGTTGTTGACCAGGGTGTAGTAGTGGTCACCGGCAAGTTTCACCGGCAGGGTCTGGCTGCCGACCTTGGCGCTGTAGTCACCGCCCGGCATGAAGCTGAAGTCGCTGCTGGCCAGTGGCGCAACGTCGCTTAGGTTAGTGCTGCCGACGGTGGCGCTGACTTCGGCGTTGCTGGCGTTGTAGACCCGCACGAAGGTCGAGCCTTTCGGTGCGGTCGGGCCGTACAGCGCGGCGTCACCACCGGCGAACGCCTGGACGGAGAGCACGCTGAGGCCAGCAACCAGTGCGAAGCGTTTTGCGAGACGACGAGGAGTAGTCGTGAAAGTCATGGTGTACCTCTCTTTCAGTTTTGCGCCCGGTCGGGCGTCTCGGATTTAGTGTTTACAGCTACGTTTTGTTGGCGAGCACCGGCTTGTTTGAGCTCTGCGACCCACTGCGGGTCGGCGTCGCCGATTTCGTTGTTCACAGGCAGATATCGTTCAGGAAACTCCCAGATCAGCACCTGTGGCGGGCTGTTCTTGAAGTCATCGCTTTTCAGGTAGCTGAGCATCGGCAGGATCGGGCCGTGGCCGTCTTCGGCGTAGTTGACGACGTCGCTGTGCAGCGCTTGTTTCAGCGCACCGACGAAGTTCCAGTTGGGGTTGGCGCTGTAGCTGGTGCCGATCAGTGCGACCGGTACTTCGCTGCTGGCGAACAGCGCGTCGTCACCGGCAGGTTGCTCGGCCGCCACGGTGTTGCGCTTCTGCAGCGGCTCTTGCGCCGGCATCAGGTTTTCAAACAGCGGATCCAGTGGCAGGAACAGACGCAGGTCGCCCTTGTGCGTGACCTTCTCCGCTGGCGTGGTGACAAAGCGCTGCGGCTCGCCGCTGAGCGGGAACTTGGCGGCGATGGTTTTCGCCAGGGTGTTGGCGGCGATCTCGGCGCCTTCAGGCGTCCAGTGGGTGTCGGTGCGCAGGAACACTTGCTGACCGTTCTGCTTGGCCTGTTGCAGCGGGCCGAGCAAGTCCGGGGCGAGGATCTTGTCCGCCGCGACACGGGCATGGAAGTCCTGATAGAGGTTGGCGTGGATGCTCGCCGGTTTCACTTCACCCAGGTGTTCCGGGTACAGGCGCACCTTGGCCGGGACGATCGCCATCACCAGTTTCACGCCTTTGGCTTTGAGGGTCTGGCGCACGCCTTCGACCAGCGCGTAGTTGCCTTGCAGGTTCAGTTCTTCGTTGACGATCGGGTTGAATTCCTCGTCGCTGTACAGCCACTGATCGCGACCGAGCACCACGCCCGGACGACCTTCGTTGAACAGTTTGAAATCCAGTGCCGCCCAGAGATTGGTGCCCAGACGCTTGATCGGAAACTGATCGTCGTAGTGGGTTTCCACGGCTTTGCTCCAGCGACCGTTGAGCACTGTCGCATCGGCGTTGGTGCTGAAGCCGAAGAAGCTGCGCACCGACCACAGACCGAGCACCAGCAGGGTCAGCAGAAACAGCGCGATGTAGAAGATGCGTAATGAGCGGGTCATGTCAGATCCCTCAGAACTGGAAGTAAAGGAACGGCGAGAAGCTTTGCGCCGAGAGTTTGAGAATCGAGGCGATGAACAGCAGCAGAATCAGCCCGCGCATCACGTAGCGCGACCAGTCCGCGGTCCAGTAGGCCGGTTGCACCTGGGCTTCGACGCCGACGGTGTAGCCAGGCTCGTGGATGCTCGCCGGGTTTTCGCCAGGCGCGGCTTTGATCACGCCCGGGGTCGCGGTGGCAGGGCCGTTGGCCTCGACGTTGACTTCAGGTTTGCTCTTCACCGGAGGCTGGTTGGTGTACAGATCACGCAGGCCAAAGAACGCCAGCGTTGCGTACGCCACCACCAGGGTTGCCACTTGCAGACCGGTGAGGCTGGCGCGGTTGAGTTCCGACAGCGACCAGTCGCTGAAGCTGAACATCGCGCCGTACATGCGCCCGGCGACGTGCAGGTTTTCGGCACGGAAGATCACCCAGCCCATCACCACCAGCAGGAAGGTCAGCGCCCAGCGGATCGGGTTGAGGCTGCGCGGCGCGGTGTTGATGCCGAGCATTTTTTCGATCGCCAGCCACATGCCGTGCCAGGCGCCCCAGACGATGTAAGTGATGTTCGCGCCGTGCCACAGACCACCGAGGAGCATGGTCAGGAACAGGTTGCGATAGGTCATCAGCGTGCCTTTACGGTTACCGCCGAGGGTGATGTACAGGTAGTCACGCAGCCAGGTCGACAGGCTGATGTGCCAGCGGCGCCAGAACTCGGTGATCGACTGGCTGATGTAAGGCTGCTTGAAGTTTTCCATGAAGCGGAAACCCATCATCAGGCCCAGACCGATGGCCATGTCGCTGTAACCGGAGAAGTCGAAATACAGCTGCGCGGTGTACGCCAGCGCGCCAAGCCAGGCATCACCGGTGGTCGGGTTTTGCAGGGCGAAGCAGTGGTCGGCGACCACCGCGAGGGTGTCGGCAATGAACACCTTCTTGATGAAACCCTGCATGAACCGCGTGCAGCCCTCGGAGAACTTGTCGAGGGTGTGGGTGCGGTTGTTGAACTGGTCGGCGAGGTCGCGGAAACGCAGGACCGGGCCGGCAATCAGGTGCGGGAAGATCGCCACGAACGCTGCGAAGTCGATCAGGTTGCGCGTAGCCGGGGTGTCGCCGCGATACACGTCGATGATGTAGCTGATCGACTCGAAGATGTAGAACGAGATACCGATCGGCAGCAGCACGTGGGTCAGGATGAACGGCTCCAGACCGAACGAGCTCATGATCGCGTTGATACTGTCCACGCCGAAGTTGGCGTATTTGAAGTAGCCGAGGATGCACAGGTCGACTGCCACGCCGAGCAGCAGCCAGCGTTGTGCCGGTTTGGTGCGCACGCCGGCAGCACCGACTTTCAGGCCGATCCAGTAGTTCCACAGGGTGACGCCGGCGAACAGCGCCAGGAAGTCCACCCGCCACCACGCGTAGAACACGTAGCTGGCGATCAGCAGCAACAGGTTGCGATAGCGTTGCCCGCTCAAGTAGTACAAGCCGAGAAAGATCGGCAAGAACAGAAACAGGAACACGTTGGATGAAAATACCATCCCGATCTCTCCATGTTTGAACCAACAGTCAAGGGCCAAAGCCCCCCCAAACCCCCCGTGCTATTGGAGGGGTGATGCGTGTTTCTTTCAGGGTTACGGAGGGACTTGAAATCTTACCCTCACCCCCCGCCCTCTCCCGGAGGGAGAGGGAGCCTGATCTCTGGCGCTGCCAATATCGAGATCGGCTCGGTATTTCTGTGCAGCCTGATCTCGATTGTTTTTCAACACCTGAGATCGACTCGATGTATCAGGTCGGCGGATTTCTCAAAAACACCTCGGTCAGTCCCCTCTCCCTCCGGGAGAGGGTTAGGGTGAGGGGCTTTTGCTGTTCGCCTTTCATGAACCCTTGTTGCCCTTCTCATGCGACGGGTCGTAGACCTTGGTCAGGTCGCCGCCGAGGCGGAAGGTCTTGAACGGTTGCATGCCGTGCTTCTTCTCGATCACATCCGGCGGGCAGGTGTAGAGGGTGCAGAACGGTTCGAGCCAGGCGAATTTCATGTCCTCTTTCAAGTCGGTCATGTCCTGCTCTTTGCCGTTCTTCTTCTCGAATTGGTCAGGGTCTTTCACCCCGGCCAGCACCCGGTCACCCAGACGCTTCAGCGCGCTGTTGTTTTCCTGACGCAGATCGACACCATTGACCTGAGCGAAACTGGCGATCATCGCCAGTGGCGGCAGGGCGTAGTTGTGATAGGCGAGGGCGCGTTGCTGGCGCTTGAGTTCGTTGGGCAGGAAGCCGTCGGCGTCGACTTGATTGACCCCGACCTTGTATTCCTTCACCGCCCAGTCAAACAGGTCGCGACGGTTGGTGGCGATCGAGGTCGCCATCACCGACCAGGCGGCCCAGTACGAGTGGTTGTTGGTTTTTTCCAGCGGCAGGTTGTCCCAATCGCTGACCACCTGATCGGCCATCTTGCTGAACCACGCCTCGATCAACTGCGCTTCTTGCTGATGTTCGGCCAGTGGATGCGAGTCGGAGAACTTCAGGCGAATGTACGAAGAGGCCATGCTGCCCAGCGCCCATTTGCGCATCGACTTGCCGGTGTGGTTGAAGTCTTTCGACATCAGCGCATCGGCCTTGGCCCACGCAGTCAACCAGTTGAGGGTGCAGTCGAGCTGTTCCGGACGACCGTCGCGCATGAACTGCATCACCCGTTTGGCGGTGCCGCGCTCCAGCGTGGTGATGTCCTTGGTGGTGTCGCGGAAGGCTTTTTCCGACTGCACGTTCAGCGTTGCGCGGGCCTTGTCCGAGCCTTCGTATTTGCTGCGAAATTGCAGCGGCCCGGTGTACGGCGCGGGCATCGCGTCGCAGCCTTCGCTCTTGTCGCCGCTCTTGAATTTATCCACAGGGGCGAAGTAGCCCTGCGGCGGACGCAGTGGCGCGGCGGCCTGAGTGGCCCCGGCGAACATCGCCAGGGTCAGGAGGGATGGTGCAAGCAAGTGTTTGATCGTTCGATTTCGCATAGCAGACCTCATTGCCCGACCTGAGCGGTTTGTGGCCCAGCGCCCGGGAATACGTTGCGTTTGCAGATTTTCGCTTCGACTTTTTGCGGCGCGGTACCCGCTTCCGGGCCCTGGACTTCGACTGCCAGCAGATTTTGCGAGGCCCAGTCTTCGTCCGTGCGCAGCTCAAAGGCGAAACGACCGTCGGTGTCGGAGGTTTCCGGTTTCTCGATCTTGATGTCCTCGTGGCGACCGTTCATGTACCAGAGGGTGGCTTGCAGGGTTTTCACCGAGGTGTCGGCGAAGCGGATGTCGACCTGATGACTGCTGTTCTGCAGGTTCAGGTTTTTGCTGTTGACCAGCAGTTCCTGTTTGCCGCCGGGCTTGAGCGTGGTGCTGGCGGACATTTGCGTGTCTTTGCCTTCGCAGCCGTTATCGAGCAGCGACATCATCTGGCGGTAGATGGTCTCCTGGTCGAGGCGGTACAGCGGCGAGAATTCCCAGATCAGAATCTTCGGTGGCGTCTTCTGGAATTCGTCGCTACCGAGGTACTGCAGCATCGAACCTTCGAGACCGCCGCCGGGGAAGGCGACGTTGAGAATGTCGGCGCCAATGGCCTCTTCGAGGAAGCCGGCGAAGTTGTAGTTCTTGCCGCTGTGCGAGGTGCCCACGAGGGTGATTTGCGGGTTGCCGGAATCACCGAACAGGTCGCCGTCACCGGCCTCGCCTTTCGGCTCGGTGGTGAACTGGTCCATGTACTGGATCGCGTAACTGGTGCCGCACAGTTGCCCGGCCATGTTGTGCAGGGTGCCGGTCTTGCCCATGCGCCCGGTGCGCTTGGTCTCGAATTCACGCTTGGGAATGTCGGCGAAGGCCGGGATCTGCTTGACCTTCTCGGCGACGATTTTCGCCGTGCGCTGAGCGCCGTATGGCGTCCAGTGCTGGTCGCCGCGGAAGTAGAAATCGTGGGCGGGCAGGGTGTCCGGCAGCGATTCGTTGGTCAGCGGCGACAGGTCAGGCACCACGTAACCCATCTGCGCGAAACGCCCGAGCATGGTCTTGTAGTTGCCCAGCGCTTTCTCGTAATCGAACGCGGCTTTTTCCTGCGGGTTGAGCTTGTTGCGGTTCACCAGGCCACGGGTGGGCTGATAGACGATCACCAGTTCGACGCCTTTGGCCTTGAACGCATCGTGCAGCTGTTGCAGGCGTTTGTAGCCGGCCGGGGTGGTGTTGAACTCGGTGCGCAAATCTTCCTGCGTACGGAACAACCAGTCGCCCTGCGCCTGCACCAGCGTGGTGAAGTTCTGCTGATAACGCGTGGTGTAGTTCTTCGCGTCATGCGCGGCCGGGCACAGGTTGCAGCACGGTTCGGCGGTGAACTTCGGTGCTGCGGTCTCGTCTGCACGAGCCGCATTGCTGGCCGCCAGAATGCCCACGGTCAGGGCCGACAGGCTGAGTAATTTGATCAAGTGTGGGTGCATAAAATTATCCTCAGTCCCGCATTTCGGTCTGGCGTTCGACAGGGTCGATCAGCACGGCTTTCTGCTGGCGCACCAGCAGGTCGAGAATTTCATCCTGGCGCTCGCCGAGGATGCCGTTGAAGCTGATGCCGCTGGATTTGGTCGGCGCCAGCATCGATACGCGATACAGCTCGACGCTCAATGGCGAGTCGATGGCCATCGGGCCGCTGCCGTTGGCCGCCAGTTCACCGCCGACCACGATCAGCGAGACTTGCGCGTCGAACGGGTCGAGCTTGATGTCACGGTCGGTGTCGGTCAGGTCCTTGATGTGGCCGTAGACGCCGGTCAGGCCGTTGGCCATGGCGACGTTTTCGTAGAGGCGGATGTTCACGCTGTTACGAATGCGGATGCCGTGACGCTTGTTGCTGATGACCTTGTTGCCCCACAGCAGGTTGTCGGCGGACTCGTAGAGGGTGATGCCGTCCGTGTGGTTCTTGTAGATCTCGTTGTAGGCGATGATGTTGTTGACGCTGTTACGGTCGATCACCAGGCCCGAGAGGTGGTTGTCGTAGCTCTTGTTGTTGAAGATGAAGCTGTCGTTCACTTCACGGGAAATGATGATGCCGTGCTTCTTCTTCGTGCCGTGGACGGTGTTCTCGGCAATGATCAGGCCGTGGGAGCGGTCGTGCGGGTCGATGCCGTAGACGATGTTGTCCTTGTAGGTGTTGCCCTTGACCACGAAGTCGCGGGTCTCGTAGCAGTAGAAGCCGTACCACATGTCGGAGAACTCGGAGCCGACGATCCAGCCGGTCGGCTCGGGACGCTTGAGCACCTTGGCCATGTTCGGCGTGTACTGGGAAATACTCACCCCGTACGACTTACTGTTGGCGTAGCCGAAACTGGCCATCTTGCTGTTGACGATGTAGGTCTCGGTGCCGCCCCAGGCCAGCAGGAACGGACGGAATTCCTTCGGCGAACGGAAGGTCGCCGGGCCGTTGTCCTTCTCGCGCCAGCCGGTGACTTTGGTGTCGCGCACGAACAGCTGACCGTCGTTGACCAGGAACGAACCGGCCTCTTGCGACAGGCGCAGTTCCTGGGTCTGGCCATCGATTTCAAGGATGCCTTTGCGGCCGACCACGATCGGCAGCTTCGCCAGGTACACGCCCGGCGCGGTCTCGCTGAAGTACTGCTTGGGCAGCTTCTGCGCCAGATCCTTGAGGTTCAGGTAGCCGTCGTCAACGAAGATCGCCTGCGGGATGCCGTGCTGACGCACCACCCACTCGGCCATCTTGTTGTCGCCGCCGATGAAGTCCTTCAGCGCGTCTTCCTGCATCATCCGGCGCACGCTGATCTTGCCCGGTTTGCTGCGATTGATCTTCGCGGCAGCCGCCTCGGCGGTGAAGCCGGACAGGTCGGGCAGTGTCGGCTTGGCCAGTTCCAGCGCCTCGGTCGGCGCGCTGCTGACGGTGTAGGTCTTGGCTTGTTGCAGCTCTTTGGTGGTGGTCACAGGCTTCGCCGGTTCCACCGTGGCGAAGGCGCCAGCGGAGGCCAGCAGCATGGCGCCGGCCAACAGGCTGAGCGAGCCTTTCCTTGCATGGTGCATGTCGGGCACTCCCTTGGCGGTTTGCATCAGAAGCGCCAGATCACGTCGATGAACGCGCGGTGCATGTACGAATCGACCTGGCTGCCATAGGCATCACCGGGCTTGAACACGCCGCCACGGAAACGCACCAGCGCCGAAGGTTCGTCGATCGACTGGCTCAACGCCGCCGGCAACAGGCCCTGCTTGAAGTACTTGGTCACCACCAGGTCCATTTCCTGACCCAGGTCCTTGTTGCCATCCTGCAGCGGCAGCGAGGTGCTGGAGAGGATCGCGCCGGTGACGTCGTCGGTGTTGTTTTCCACGGCGTTGATGCCGTTGCTGCCCACCGGCTTGTTACCGTCCACGCGCCAGAACTTGTGGTAGATCAGGCTGGCGTCGTACTGGTCGTTGAGCATCCACGAACCGAACAGGGTCGCGGTCTGCATGTTGTTCATTTCGCCACGGAACGCTTCGCCGAAACGGTGCACGCGCGAGCGGGTACCGGTGTAGTTGGAGCGGTTGCTTTCCAGACCGTTCTGTTGGTAATCGGCGCTGGCGCGGGCGTAGGCCGCACCGACCTGCCACTGCGGGTCGAGGCGCAGACGCACGCCAAGGTCGGTGGCCCAGCCGTTGATGTCATCACTGCGCTTGGCTTGCGCCGGACGGCTGCCATCGGCGTTCAGCGGGTTGACCGAATCGAGGTCGCCGCTCATGCCAGTGATGCTGCCCCAGTAGTTGACGGTATTGGTGTTGCGCCAGTTGTAGGCGTCGCTGTCGGCGGTCAGGCCGAGCCAGCTGATGTCGCCGTTCTGGGTTTTGTCGAGGGTGTCGCGGGGTACGCCCGGTTCGGCGTAATCGAGCTTGCCGTCATCGTGGGTGTGGTGCCCGCGAATGCCGACCCAGTTGCCCGGTGTCCACTGGTAGGCGGCATCGGCGTAGGCGTGCAGGCGATCCTTGTCTTTTGGCGCCAGCTCTTTGAGGTCGGTGCGGTATTCGCTGAAGCGTTCGGCGACACCGACGTTGGCGCGCAACAGGGTAGTGTCAAAGGTCCAGTTCAGCGCTTCGATGTTGGTGTCGCGCCATTGCCCGTCGTCATTGCGCAGGCGCTGGCGACCGAGCTTGAGCATTTCGCCAGGGTACGGCGTCAGGCCGCTGTAGCCGACCCAGAATTCGCGCATCGCCAAGTAGTTTTTCTTGGTTTTGCGGTCGCTGTTGTCGGTGGTTTCGGCACCGTCGGCTTGCTGCAGGGTGTCGGTTTCGATGATGTCGGTCGAGGTCACGGCCTGACCCATGGCGTAGGCGCTCCACGCGCCGCTTTCGCCGTAGATCCACGGACGCAGGTCCAGGCCCACACCGTTGACGTCGCCACCGGGTGCGGTGCCGAGGTCGCGGTCGTCTTCGGACTGGCCGGTGATTTTCACTTCCAGGCCGAAGTTCTTGGTTTCAGTGATTGCGGCCAGTGTCGGGCAAGACCAGATCAGCGCGAACGTGAGGCCAATGCCGGCCTTCACAAAGGGATTCAACTTCATAGGGCTTCCTCGCCGTCTTCTTCTTGCAGGGCGTGCAGTTGCAGCGTGTTCTGGTTCAGGGCGCCACGGCTGGCCTGTTCCTGTTGCAGCAGGCGCTGGGCTTCGGCCAGACGCTCGGGCGGCAATTGCGCTGCGAGGGTGGTCGCCAGTTCATCGGCTTGCGGAGTGTTCTGCGCCTTGGCCAATTGGCTGAAGACATAGGCGTTGAGCGGGTCGGGTTTTGTGCCCTTGCCTTGGGAAAACAGTTGGGCAATGGCGAAATCGGCGCTGTTCTGGCCATTGCGCGCAGCGGTCAGCAGGTGGTCGAGGGCCTTCTGCGGGTAGACCTTGCCCAGGTAACCACGGCGATAGATCTGGCCGAGGTAGTAGTCGGCGGCGACTTCGCGGCCGACGGCTTTCTGGAAGTGTTCTTCGGCGACTTTCGCGTCGGCCGGCACCAGCTTGCCTTCGTAGTAGAGCTTGCCCAGCAACAGTTCGGCGCGCGGCTGATCGGCGGCGCGGCCGTTGTCGAGGTACTGCATCATCTGATCGACATCGCCCAGTTCCGGGAAGTCGTACAGCAATTGCGCGAGGGTCACCCACGATGCCGGGTAGCCCGGGGCGATCGGTTCGAGCAGCGACTGCGCGGTCTTCTCGTCGGTCTTGCCCAGGGTCGAATCGGCCAGCACACGGGCCACCGAATCGACGCGCTGCGCGCTGACGCTGCCACGGCTGTAACCGGCCTGCATCTGCTTGATCAGCTCGGCCTGTTGCTCCGGCTGGGCCCGTTTCTGATAGACCGTGGCCAGTTCGACGTAGCAGATGTCGGTGGTGTTGAGCGCGGCTTTGCAGATCTTTTCCACGTCATCCAGATGCTGGTCGTAAGTGCCCTGGGTGCGATACAGCAGCACCTGCGCCAGACCCGCTTCCGGGTAGCCGGATTTGCGCCACTGATCGATCTGTTGCTGCGCGTTGATGTTGGGGAAACTGTGCGGGTATTGCAGGTAGAGCATCGCCAGCGGGATCAACGTATTGCCTTCGCCATTGGCGCCTGCTTTTTTCAGCAGACTTTCGGCTTCGTGGTGCTCGGCTTCGGTCGAACCCGGTTTGGCTACCAGCAGGCGACCGAGGCGGGCCTGGGCCCGTGGCGACACGTCGGCGGCGGCACGATAGGTCGCCTCGGCCTGCTTGATCTGCTCGGGGTCGCGGCTGTCGACCTGGATATCGGCGAGGCCGACTTGCGCTTCGCTGTAACCCAGGTCTGCCAGTGCGCGGTAGTTCTGCGCGGCAGTGGCGGTGTCGCCACGCTTGAGCGCTTCGTTGGCCAGACGCTGGTCGGGCAGGCCGGCGCAACCGGCCAGACTCACCGCCAGTGCCAAGGCGCACACTGAACCCATGTGGGAGCGAGCTTGCTCGCGAAAGCGGTGTGTCAGTCGGCACTGAGGCTGAATGTCAGAATGCATTCGCGAGCAAGCTCGCTCCCACAGGGTTTGTGGTGTGCTCGAGATGGGTGGAGTAGTCACAGGCATGTCCTCGACTTAAAGACCGGCAGCCATGGCTTTGTCGATCAGCCAGTTCAGGTTCGGGCCACGGTCGCTGTTCACTTCCACCGGGCGGCCGGCGAAGCTGCTGTCCAGCGGTTCGTCCGGCTGGATCTGCACGCGGATGTCGGAGGACAGGTCGGCGCTTTTCAGGCTGGTGCTGCTGACGATCTTGCCGGTGCGGATCTGGTCTTCGCCGGCGATCTGGAAGCTCACAGGCGTACCTGGGCGCACGTCGCCGAACTGGCGATAGGAGAAGCGTGCATCGACGGTGGCCTGGGTGTTGCGCGGCACCAGGGTGAAGATCACATCGCCCTTGCTCGCGTACTGACCGTCCGCCACCAGTTGCTGGGCCACCGTGCAATCGCACGGCGAAGTCAGGGTGCCGGTCATTTGCTTGCCGAACAGTTCTTCAACTTTGGCCGGTTGCAACTGGTCTTCGTCCAGATGGCCCTTGAGCACGTCGAGCATGCTGGTGCTGAAGGTCGCCAGCGGGGCGCCTTTGGCGGCGACGCCGTCGGACTTGACCAGGCTCTGCACGGTGCCGTCACGCGGCATGGTGATGTTCATTCCCGGCACGCTGACCAGACCTGCTTGCGCGTGGCTGACAAAGTACATGCCGTACACCGACTTGAAGACGAAACCGAACGCCACCAGGCCGATGGCGAAGATGCCGGCGCTGAAGGTCACGGCTTTCAGACGCCCGAACGGGGTCATGCCGCTGCCGCCGTCCTTGACCTTGCGCGCCTTGGTGAAGTTGTCGCGCTGCAGGGTCGCCAGCACTTCACCCATGCTGACGATGTCGCCGGCCAGGTGCGAAGTGATCAGGTGGCGCAGGGTGGAGATGTCCTGCGGCTCAAGGTTCTGGAACTGGCAACCGGCGCGGCCGGTCTGGCGGTCGTAGGAGCGGATCTGCAGCTCGACGTCCATGGCCAGGCCGAGGTTGTCGATGACGAATTGCAGGCGTGCCTTGTGCACCTCACCCACGGTCAGCGGCATCTGCCCGGCGTTGAACGCCAGACCACCGGCGGACAGGTCGAGGACCCGCGCTTCGAGCGGCGTCCGGTCGTGGCCGAAAAAGCGCAGTTTGGCCGGGATTTTCACTCGGGCGTGCTGACGCTGGGCTTCGGATTCATGCACTACGTTGGCGTTGACGGCGGTATTCATAGGGGCGATTTCCTTGTTAATTCAATAAGGGGGCGGTCAGACCATCATCAGCAGCACGGCGACGAAAATGCTGCCGGCGGAGAAGGTCATGGTCCGAGACGACCAGGTGTTGAACCAACGTTGAAAGCTGGCGAGATCACGGGTCAGGGAAGTGGGTTGGCGCGTCCAGGATTGCTGGTCGAGACGGAAGAACACGTAGATCTTCACCAGCGCACCGACGATCTGGTTGTAATAGAGAATCGCCGGGTAAGCCGGGCCGATCCGGTGACCGGAGCACGACAGCAGCAAGGTCAGAATCAGGCGGGTGATGCCGATCCACAGCAGGTAGGCGAGGATGAACGCGCCGCCGTACTTGAAGCTGGCGATGATCGCCACGGTCAGGCCGAGCAAGGACGTCCACATCGATACGCGCTGGTCGAACAGCACCACCGAGGTGAAAGCGCCGAGGCGTTTCACACCCAGGCCCAGTGCTCGCGAGTTCTGGCGCAGGTTGTTGCCGTACCAGCGGAACATCAGTTTGCGGCTGGCCTTGATGAAGCTCTTTTCCGGCGGGTGCTCAACGGTGTTGATCGCGGCGTCCGGCACGTAAAAGGTGTCGTAACCCAGGCGCATCAGGCTGAACCAGCTCGACTTGTCGTCGCCGGTGAGAAACTTGAAACGGCCCAGACGCCAGTGTTGCAGCGAGTCGCTTTCGACGTCGGCGATGAACTCCGGATCGGTGACCACGGTGGCGCGGAACACCGACATGCGCCCGGTCATGGTCAATACGCGCTTGGACAGGGCCATCGAGCACATGTTGATGTGACGCTGGGCGAAACGCAGCTTGTGCCATTCGCTCATGATGTAGCCGCCACGTACTTCGCAGAATTCGTTGGTGGTCAGGCCACCGACGTTGCCGAACAGCTGGAACCACGGCACGGTCTTGCGCACGGTGCCTTCGCCGAGCACGGTGTCGCCGTCGATCACCGCCACGACGGCGCGGTCGTCTGGCAGGTGACGGGAGATCGCGCGGAAACCGTAGGCCAGGCCATCACGTTTGCCGGTGCCGGGGATACGCACGAAGTCGAGCTTCACGCGCTCTGGCGGATTCATCCGCGCCCACAGCGCTTTCACCAGCAGCTCATCGGACATTTCGACGATCGAGCAGACCACGGTGGTCGGCAGTTCGCAGTCGATGGCTTCGCGGATCACCGAGCTGTAGACCTGCGCGGTGGTCAGCGCGTCGATACGGAAACTGGTGACCATCAGAAACACATGCGACGGGTCCGCCGCTTTACCCAGCTTGCGCACTTTGCGGCGCAGGTGCGGGTAAACGATGTAGAGAAAAATCATGCCGCGCACAAAGTGCGTTGCACCCATCGAGTAGCGCCAGATACCCACGGCGCCAATCAGGAAAATGAAGTCCTTCGACTCGGAGTCGAATGTGGACGTGGGCAGCATCAAGGCCAGGCCCAACAACAAACTGAGGTAAAACAGCCAACCGGCGGCCTGAAGTAGGCCGTGCTTTAGCCTGTGCATAATCTGCATCCGTCTCTATCTCGGGCGAGCCTGTCGGGTGGCCCGATGGGGTTAAGGCAGGCGAAGAACCGGCCGGGGATTCAAATCCCCCGGCCGGAAGGCTGACTTACCAGCAGATACCTTCGGTGCGCGTACCGGCGTTGGTGGCTTTGGCCATGAAGCCGACCAGGTCGATGACCTGTTTGCCTTGCGGTGCTTCCTGAGCCAGCGCGCGGAATTTCTCGTCGCGGTTGCCGAGGATGATCACGTCGGAGTTGTCGATCACCGAATCGAAGTCCGAATTGAGCAGGGACGACACGTGTGGGATCTTCGACTCGATGTAGTCCTTGTTCGCGCCGTGAACACGGGCGTACTCGACGTTGCTGTCGTAGATGCTCAGGTCGTAGCCCTTGCCGATCAGCATCTCGGCCAGTTCCACCAGCGGGCTTTCGCGCAGGTCGTCGGTACCGGCCTTGAAACTCAGGCCGAGCAAGGCGACTTTGCGTTTGTCGTGGCTTTCAACGATGTCGAAGGCGTTCTGCACTTGCGATTCGTTGCTGCGCATCAGCGAGTTGAGCAGCGGTGCTTCGACGTCCAGCGAACCGGCACGGTAGGTCAGGGCGCGCACGTCTTTGGGCAGGCACGAACCGCCGAAGGCGAAGCCCGGGCGCATGTAGTACTGGGACAGGTTGAGGGTCTTGTCCTGGCAGACCACGTCCATCACTTCACGACCATCGACGCCGACCGCTTTGGCGATGTTGCCGATCTCGTTGGCGAAGGTGACCTTGGTCGCGTGCCAGACGTTGCAGGTGTACTTGATCATCTCGGCGACAGCGATGTCCTTGCGGATGATCGGCGCGTCGAGTTCTTCGTACAGCGATTGCAGAACGTCGCCCGAGGCTTTGTCGAACTCGCCGATGACGGTCATCGGTGGCAGGTCGTAGTCCTTGATCGCGGTGGATTCACGCAGGAACTCCGGGTTGACCGCCACACCGAAGTCGACGCCGGCCTTTTTGCCCGAGCAGTCTTCGAGGATCGGGATCACCACATTGGCGACGGTGCCCGGCAGCACGGTGCTGCGCACCACGATGGTGTGGCGGGTGGTTTTTTCCCGCAGCACGAAACCGATCTCGCGGCATACCGCTTCGATGTAGTTCAGTTCCAGGTCGCCGTTCTTCTTGCTCGGCGTACCGACGCAGATCATCGACAGGTCGGTGTCACGAATCGCCTCGGCGAAGTTGGTCGTACCGCGCAGACGACCGGTCTCGATACCTTGCGCCAGCAGTTCGCCCAGACCCGGTTCAACAATCGGCGATTTGCCGGCGTTGATCATGTCGATCTTGTCTTTGGCAACATCGACGCCAACCACGTCGTGGCCCCGTGCAGACAGGCAACCGGCACACACTGCGCCAACGTAACCCAAACCAAATATGCTGATGCGCATCGCAATTACCTCTGTGTTTTATCAAGCCATTAGATGGCCGGAGTTAATGGTGTTCAGCGGTCATAGTGCACTCGAAAGTGCGGCATACAGGCGCCACAATGCCGTGTGCAGGCATACTAAGTTCCGAGTGTCTAAATAAGTGCACTCAAGATGTGCGCAACTAGGCCTTAGTTGTTATGACTTGCCCTGTTATGCAGCTGATCTTCTTTTCGGAAGATGCTTGTGCAGGTGTCTAGTCCACCTGATGTCGGGCGTAAGGCCCGTAGATCAAGCGGTTGGGTGCTCAGGCGAGCACGTTTACAGGGGCGCAGCCTTGGCCGTGTAGAGGATGTTTATGGTGCGTTTCACCTATCCATCGTTAGTTGATCAGATGAGTGAACCATCTAGGCAAGTTGCTGTGACAACTTGGTTACATGGTTCTCCGCTCTGCGTAAGTTATCTCGTACAAACTCGGTGAGAATCGTTACCGGTGGTATGAGCTATGCATTTGGACATAGTTCCTACCCACTCATCGCGAAATCTGAAATTTTTTGAAATATTGACAAAGATGGCACTGGTCTCAATTTGATAGCACTTTCGATTTGGGCCTTTGTTAATCGGTGCGTAATCGAGCTAGATAGTTTTGTGCCACTACCGTAAAAAAATTTACGTGCCACTACTGAAAAAAAGTGCGGCTGTCGAGTGAAACTAAAATTAGAATTGGGGAGGACGATTTTATGGCGCCAATAAAACGGCGAAATGTCGCGAGGGATTTTTGACGTCGTGCGAGCTGCACGACTCTTTATGGAAAGAGTCGTGCAATGGGCATGCTTTATTCCGGAGCGTGGTCGCGCAGAAACACCAGATTGTCCGGTTTCGACTGCTCGGCGCTGTAGCGATAACCCTGCACATCGAACTGTTTCAGGGCGGCCGGATCGTTGATCTGCTCCTGAATCACGAAACGGCTCATCAGGCCACGGGCCTTTTTCGCGTAGAAGCTGATGATCTTGTACTGGCCGTTCTTCAGATCCTTGAACTCGGTATTGATGATCCGCGCGTTCAGGGCACTGCGCTTGACTGCCGAGAAATACTCGTTGGATGCCAGGTTCAGCAGCACGTCGTCGCCTTGTTCGGCCAGCGCTTCGTTGAGCCATTCGCTGATGCGCGTGCCCCAGAACGCGTACAGATCCTTGCCACGGGCATTGGCCAGTTTGGTGCCCATTTCCAGACGATACGGTTGCATCAAATCCAGCGGACGCAACAGGCCATAGAGACCGGAGAGCATGCGCAGATGCTTTTGCGCATAGTCGAACTGGGCTTCGCTGAACGATTGCGCATCGAGGCCGGTGTACACGTCACCCTTGAACGCGAGCAGGGCCTGCTTGGCGTTTTCCGGGGTGAAGGCGGGCGTCCAGCTGCCGAAACGCGCGGCATTCAGGCCGCCGATCTTGTCGGACACGTGCATCAGTTCGCTGATCTGTGCCGGACTCAGTTCGCGCAGTTGCTGGATCAGCTCCTGGGAATGGTCGAGGTATTGCGGCTGGGTGAAGCGCTGGGTCGCCGGCGGTGTTTCGTAATCGAGGGTCTTGGCGGGGGAAATCACCATCAGCATGAAGTCGTCTCCTTTAATCGTGGGGGCGATTCTAGGGGGTTGGCCGAGTTGACTCCAGCTATCAAGCCCATAGGTGATCGACGGCTCGCCACATTTCCCTGTGGGAGGGGGCTTGCTCCCGAAGAGGCCGTGTCAGTCGCCATATTTGCTGAACGACACACCGCATTCGGGAGCAAGCCCCCTCCCACAGGGAATCGGAGTGGCTGAGGGGAATCGTGCGGGATCAGCTATAGTGCCGCGCGGGTTTGGTTATGGAGACACCCCTTTGCGCATTGTTCTTTTATTCACCGCGTGGCTGTTGAGCTTCGGGGCCATGGCGGCACCGGGTGATGTGGCGACGCTGGATCGCAGCACCTGGCCCGAACAACTGAGCAGCCCGACGCTGTTCGACGTCGCTTCGCGCGCGGAAATCCTCATGTTCGCCCGTGGCCTGCTCGGCACCGAAGCGCTGGACGAGGCCGCGCTGGCCCAGCGTCTGGGATTGCGTACGGTCAACGTCGACGCGATCAGCCGCCTGCGTCAGCGGCTCTGGGAACGTCTGTTGGCCAACTACAACTTCGCCCAGCAGAGCTGCGATCAGGACGCCTCGTTCTGCTTCCTCGTCGAAGACCTGCCGACCCTGCGCGAGCAGGCCGCCAAGTTTGTGGTCAGCGATGACAGCTATTACACCAAGTGGGCCGAGCCGAGCCGCTTGTTTCATCTGCAGTACCTGGACGAGCTGATGCGCAAGGCCGCGCTGTCGCCGCAGACCAGCAGCGAAGTCGATCACTTTGGCGACTACGAGCGCAACGGCGACGAGATGCACGATCGGCTGTTTCTGCTGAGTTTCGACAGCGCCGCCAATCTGCAGCCGGACAACACCGACTGGATCGCCGACTACCTGCGCAAATCCAACCTCAGCGGCACATTCTTCCTGTTGGGCAAGGATGTGCAGGCGCGGCTGGCCGATCGCTCGGTGAGCAACCTGCAATCGGAGTTCTCGAAGCAATGCGTCGGTGTTCAGGGCTGGGAGTTCCGCTCCCACAGCCACTGGCAGGACTGGCAGGACTCGGTGCGCCGCAGCAGCGATCTGGTAAAGAACAAGTTGCCGGAGAATTACGTACCGCTGTTCCGTCCACCGGAAGGTCAGCGCCGCAGTGATGCCGGCAGCTTCTTCCGCAATCAGGGCCTGCAAGTGGCGCTGTGGGACATCGATGCCCAGGACGGTGCAGGCAAGCTCAAGGGCGCGCCGAGTGCGCAGCGGGTGCTGACCCTGATGCTGCTGTGGCGCCACGGGGTGATCAATTTCAACATGAAGCAGGATGCGGTGAAGACCGCGTTGCCTTGGCTGATCACGCAAACTGCGCAAAGCGGCATCGGCTTTGAGGACTGTCAGGACGGGTTTCGCTGACAAACGGAGAAAGCCCGGAAACATTGGGCTTGGGGCGATTTTTCTAGAGAATTCGATGCAGGCGGACTTCCGACTTTAGCGGGGTCTGGACAGTCCGCCAAGGGCTTTTCGTCACTCTGCAAAATAAACTTAAAAAAACCGTCAAAGTGCTTTTTTATGTCATGGGTTTTGGAGTATTACGAAGACAGACCGCCGAAACCTGCAACACAGGTGGCGTCTTCCAAGACTCCTTTTGTGTGCAGTTCATCCAGGCCCTCGTGGATGAGTTCGGCAGTCACTTCGAGGCGCAGCACCGCCCAGGTATTGCGTCGAATGGCTCCCACAAAGGTGACCGAGTATGGATGATCACGGACGTAGCCCTTCTTCCAACCAGCCAATCCTTTATGTACTCGATACCAACGTATTGATTCACGATCCAAATGCCCTGCTGAATTTCGAAGAACACCACGTCGCGATCCCGATGACCGTGCTCGAAGAGCTGGACAAGCTCAAGAGCGGTCATCACAGCGTTGCTGCCGAATGCCGCCAGGCGATCCGGCTGATCGACAAGACCTTGGGCGATGCCTCCCCCGAGGACGTCGAGCTGGGTGTGCCGATTCAGCGCGGCAAGGGCGGGCCGAAGGGCTTGCTGTCAATTCTGATGAGTAAACAGGCCGAGTCGAACCTGATTCTGCCCGAGCATCTGAACGACAACAAAATCATCAACCAACTGATCGACCTGCACACCCGTGATCCGAAGAAGGCCGTGGTGCTGGTTACCAAAGACATCAACATGCGCCTCAAGGCGCGCGCCTGCGGGATCGCGGCCGAGGACTACAGCACCGACCAACTGGTCGATGACGTGTCCCTGCTGCCCAACGGCTACCACAACATGACCGGCTCCTTCTGGGACCGCGTGAGCAAGGTTGAAACCCGTCAGGATCACGGCCGCACCTGGCATCAGGTACAGCTGATCGACAACCTGCCGGCGGTGCACATCAACGAGTTCATCATTGACGAACAAGGCTTTGTCGGCTGGATCAAGGAAATCCAGGAAGACAGGCTGCTGATCCTCGACCTGCACCAGGAACCGCTGCTGCATCAGGAAGCCTGGGGCCTCAAGCCACGCGACATCTACCAGAGCCTGGCGTTGTACGCCTTGCTTGATCCGGACATTCACCTGGTCAACCTGTCGGGCGCCGCCGGTTCCGGTAAAACCATCCTGGCGCTGGCTGCGGCCATCGAGCAGACCATGGTCAGCAAGCGCTATCGCCGGATCATCGCAACCCGCAGCGTGCAGGGTCTGGACCAGGAAATCGGCTTCCTGCCGGGCACCGAAGCGGAAAAAATGGAGCCTTGGCTGGGCGCCATCACCGACAACCTCGAAGCCTTGCACATGGATGACGAAAACACCCATGGCAGCGTCGATTACATCCTCAGCAAAGTGCCGTTGCAGTTCAAATCGCTCAACTACATTCGCGGTCGCAGCTTCCAGCAGAGCCTGATCCTGATCGACGAATGCCAGAACCTCACGCCGCACCAGATGAAAACCATCATCACCCGGGCTGGCGCCGGTTCCAAAGTGGTGTGCCTGGGCAACCTGGCACAGATCGACACCCCTTACCTGTCCGCGACCAGCTCCGGGCTGACGTACTTGACCGAACGCTTCAAGGATTTCCCCAACGGTGTGCACATCACCCTGCAAGGGGTGCCACGCTCGATTCTGGCCGAATACGCCGAATCGCATCTGTAACCCTCCACCAGAAAACGGGCGGCCTCACAGCCGCCCGTTTTTTTATGGATGAACACATCACCCAATGTGGGAGCAGGCTTGCTCGCGAAAGCGGTGTGTCAGCCACCAAATGTGTGCCTGATACACCGCTTTCGCGAGCAAGCCCGCTCCCACAGGGGATAGTGGTGGATTCATAATCAGTGATGCGGAAATTTGACCCACAGGTTTACAATCCCGGCTCCTGATCAGGAGTAATCCCGTGCTGACTCATCTCGATTCCCAAGGTCGCGCCAACATGGTCGACGTCACCGAAAAAGCCGTGACGTTCCGTGAGGCGACCGCCCAGGCGCTGGTGCGCATGCTTCCTGAAACCCTGCAGATGATCGTCAGCGGCGGCCATCCCAAGGGCGACGTGTTTGCCGTGGCGCGCATTGCCGGCATTCAGGCAGCGAAGAAAACCAGCGATCTGATCCCGCTGTGCCATCCGCTGATGCTGACCGGGGTCAAGGTCGAACTCAGCGCTGAAGGTGACGACAGCGTGCGCATCGTCGCCCGCTGCAAACTGTCCGGGCAGACCGGCGTCGAGATGGAAGCGCTGACCGCTGCCAGCGTCGCCGCGCTGACCATCTACGACATGTGCAAAGCGGTGGACCGCGGCATGGTCATCGAAAGCGTGCGTCTGCTGGAGAAGGTCGGCGGCAAGAGCGGGCATTTCCAGGCGGAGCAGCCATGAACCTGACCGTGAAATTTTTCGCCCGTTACCGTGAAGCGCTGGGTGTGGACTCGGTCGCGGTCGAAGGCGATTTCGCCACTGTCGACGATGTGCGTGCGCTGCTCGCGCAACGCGAGGGCGCCGAGGTGTTGAGCGAACAGAACCTGATGTGCGCACGCAACGAAGATCTGTGTCAGCTCGACGAGCCGGTGAGCGACGGCGACGAAGTGGCGTTTTTCCCCACTGTGACCGGAGGCTGAGGCATGGCGATTCGGGTGCAGTCCACGGCGTTCGATCCCGGCGCTGAAGTCAACGCGATGCACGCGGCGGATGTCGGTGTCGGCGCGGTGGTGAGTTTTGTCGGCTACGTGCGCGACTTCAATGACGGGCTGGATGTGGCCGGGATGTTCCTTGAACATTATCCGGGCATGACCGAAAAAGCCCTTGGCAAGATCGCGGTCGAGGCCGAGCAGCGCTGGCCGCTGCTGAAGCTCGAAGTGCTGCACCGCATCGGCGCTCTGGAACCGGGTGAGCCGATCGTGTTTGTCGGCGCCGCCAGCGCCCATCGGCAGGCGGCGTTCGACGCCTGTGCCTTTGTCATGGACTACCTGAAAACCCGCGCGCCGTTCTGGAAGAAAGAAACCACCAGCGACGGCCCGCGCTGGGTGGAAGGGCGTGACAGTGATCATGCCGCAGCAGATCGCTGGAAGAAGTAGTTTTTACAGCGCCTTCAAGTCCGTCTTCGCGAGCAAGCCCGCTCCCACAGGAGAACGCATTTCCAATGTGGGAGCGGGCTTGCTCGCGAAGAGGCCATCAGCATCGCCCCAGACTGAATGACACCGCATCGGATAGCGAGGCGGATCAATCTCTGCTGCCTGATTGACGATGTGTACGTTAAAGTCCAGTATGGATTTACAAGTACAAAAAAACCGTTCCAGCTCTTTTCTTCTGTCTTGCCAAACCAACAACAACCCGCGAGAAAACGAACATGAAGAAACTCCCCCTGATCACCGGTCTGGCCCTGAGCCTGTTGGCGTGCACCAGCTCATTCGCTGCCGAGAAAACCCTGCGCATCGGCATCGAGGCCGCTTATCCACCGTTCGCCTCGAAGACCGACAAGGGCGAGATCGTCGGTTTCGACTACGACATCGGCAATGCCCTGTGCGCGCAGATGAAGGTCAAGTGTGTGTGGGTCGAGGGTGAGTTCGATGGTCTGATTCCTTCGCTGAAAGTGAAGAAAATCGACATGGCCTTGTCGTCGATGACCATCAACGAAGACCGCAAGAAGTCGGTGGATTTCACCCACAAGTACTACTTCACTTCCTCGCGACTGGTGATGAAGGACGGCGCCACGGTCGACGACCAGTACGCCAGCCTCAAGGGCAAGACCGTCGGTGTGCAGCGCGCCACCACCACCGACCGTTATGCCACCGAGGTGTTTGAGCCCAAGGGCATCAACGTCAAACGCTACGGCAATAACGAAGAAATCTACATGGACCTGGCGGCCGGGCGGCTCGACGCGATTTTCGCTGACACCATTCCGTTGAATGATTTCCTGTCGATGCCGCGCGGCAAGGGATACGCGTTTGTCGGGCCGGAGCTGAAGGATCCGAAGTACGTGGGCGAGGGCGCGGGGATCGCGGTGCGCAAGGGCAATACCGAGTTGGTCAGCGAGTTGAACACGGCCATCGACGGGATTCGTGCGAGTGGCGAGTATCAGACGATTTCCCAGAAGTACTTCAAGTCGGACATCTACGGCGACTGATCTACCGCTTTCGCGAGCAAGCTCGCTCCCACATTGGATTTATGGCATTCACAAATCTCTGTGGGAGCGAGCTTGCTCGCGAAGAGGCCGGAACTACCGATGAAAATCTCTAGCCCTTCAATTCCTTCAAATGCTTGTACACCGTCGCCCGCCCCATGTTCAGCACATTGGCCACATAGTTCGAGGCACTCTTGCCCTTGAACGCGCCTTCGGCGTGCAGGGCCAACACCAGTTCGCGCTTGTGATCGCGGGTCAGCAGATTCAGGCTCAACTGCCGCTCGCGCAGCCAGGCGTGGAGGAAGGTGTTGATGCGTTCCTGCCAGTCATCGCGAAACAGTGAGTCCGGCTGCGGGATCAGTTTGCTTGGCGACAGGAACAGGTCCAGCGCCGCCTTGGCATTTTCGAACAGCGAAATATTCAGGTTGATGCACAGCACCGCCAGCGGCCGCTCGTCGCGGTCGCGCAGCACGGTGCTCAGGCTGCGAATCTTCTGGCCGTCCCAATTGAGCTTTTCGTACGGGCCGATGTTGCGCTCGCTGACCTCCTCGCTGAGCATGTCTTCAAGCGACGAATCGTCACCGATCTCGCGCTTGGACAGGTTGTTGGCGATGTAGTCGACCTTCTGCGTGCGCAGGTCGTGCAGCACCACTTCGGCGTGGGGAAAGAACAACGTGGCGATGGCGTCGGCGATGGCACGGAAGTTATCCAGGGCCGGATCGAATTCGGGGGCGGTCATGATTGTGGAGCTCCAGGCGGCGTCAGCGCCCCCGTGTACGGGGGCGCTGCGAGTGTGCCGCAATCCGTTGGGCGCGTCATCCGCAGGGGCCTTCAGCGCAGCCGTGAGGGGGAGAGCATGGCGCTGCTCAGGCCGAACTGACGCAGGTGTTCAGGCAACGCCTGCCCACGCACCAATGCCGCACTGGCCTGGCCCATGGCCGGTGAAGTCTGGATGCCGTAACCGCCCTGAGCCGCGACCCAGAACAACCCCGGTACCTGTGGATCGAAACCGCTGAGCAGATCGCCGTCGGCGACGAAGCTGCGCAGTCCGGCCCAGGTGCGGGTCGGACGGCGGATGGTCAGGGTCGTGGCCTCTTCGATCTGGTAGATGCCCATGGCGATGTCCAGTTCTTCCGGCTGCACGTCGTGGGGTTCGACCGGATCGGCGTTGGCCGGCGAGCCGAGGAACATCCCGGCGTCGGGCTTCATGTAGAACGATTCGTCGAGGCTGACCAGCATCGGCCAGTGATGAATGTCCACGCCCTCGGGGCCGGCGAAAATGAACGCCGCGCGGCGTTTAGGTTGCAGGCCCAGCGCTTGCGCGCCAGCCAGTGCGCCGATCTTGTCGGCCCAGGCGCCGGCGGCGTTGATGATGACCGGAGCGCTGAAGGTCTGGCCGTTGGTTTGCACCTGCCAGAGGCCATCGGCGTCACGTGTCAGGCCCAGCACCTCGCAATCGGTGTGCACTTCGCCGTTGTTGCGGCGGATACCGCGCAGGTAACCCTGATGTACCGCGTCGGTGTCGATGTCGGTGGCGGTCGGATCGTAGATCGCGCCGTGGACTTTTTCCCGACGCAAAATCGGCAGACGGGCGCAGGCTTCATCGGCGCTGAGCAGTTGCATCTCCGGCACCGTGGCCTTGGCGCTGAGGTACTGGTTGTGCAGCTCGGCGGCATCACCGCTGAAATCCACGGTCATTTCACCGCGCGGCGTGAGCAATGGATGCTCGCAGAAGCCGCTCGGCGGATGGTCGAAAAACTCACGACTGGCCAGCGTCAATGCTCGCACCTGCGGCGTGCCGTAGGCCGCGGAGTACAACGCGGCAGAGCGCCCGGTGGAGTGGTAGGCCGGATGCGATTCACGTTCGAGCACGATCACTTTGGCGTGGGGCGACAGCCAGAACCCGGTGGAAGCGCCGGCAATCCCGCCGCCGATGATGATGAAATCTGCCTGGCTCATGTAAATCTCCAGTGGCTCGCAATATTGGGAAATAGGCTGATCCCCTGTGGGAGCGGGCTTGCTCGCGAAGGCGGTGTGTCATTCGGCCAATACGTTGCCTGACACGGCCTCTTCGCGGGCAAGCCCGCTCCCACAGGGGATTTGTGGTGTTAGTTGGTCAAGTGATAAACCGCATTGGCCAGCGCAATGTCTTCCAGACCCAGGCCGATTGAACGGAAAAATACGTGACGGTCGTAACCGGGGCGCGGCACTTTCTCGCTGAGCAGGTCGGCGAGGTCGCCGACGATCAAGTCCTTGCTCCAGCCATGTTGTTCACTGGCGATCAACATTTCACCGGCCGACCCCGGCGTGGTCAGACGATAGTCGCAGAACACCTGCATGTCGCCCAGGCTCTGCGGCGGCACCTCATGGGCGCGTGGCGCGTTGGTGCTGATCGAGGTGATCAGCGCCGGTTTGGCCAACGCTGCGGGGTCGATCACTGGGCCGGCGGACGAGGTGCAGAGCATGATCACGTCCGCATCGTCGAGGGCGGTTTCGCGGCTGTCGGCAATCTTCAGCCCCGGGAAAATTTCTTTCAGCAGTGCCTGGGTGTGCGCATCCTCAGACAGGCTCGGCGAATACACGCTGATGCTCTGCCAGTCGCGCAGGCCTTTCACGTAATGCAGATGCGCCTGAGCGACCTTGCCGCTGCCGATGATCGCCAGTCGAGTGGCATTCAGCGGGGCGAGGGCATCGACCGCCACCGCCGTGGTCGCGGCGGTACGCGCGGTGGTCAGCTCGCCGGCATCGCACAACAGCAACGGCTGGCCGCTGTGCATCGACATCAGCAGCGTCCACGCCGTCACCAGTGGCCCTTGCTCGCGGACGATGTAGGGCGAGGTCTTGACCCCGTACACGCCGTCCTCGGCCAGCACCCCCAGATAATTGATGAAGTCGCCGGCGCCCTGTGGAAACTCCACCAATTGCTGCGCCGGTTGCACGGCGTGGCCGGCGGCGAGGTCGCGGAACAGCTTGCGCAGGATCTGCGGCGCGTCGATGCGCGCCAGCAGCTCGCGGGCCTGGGTGTGGTCGATCACGTAGGGTGTACTGGACATGTCAGGCTCCGCGGTCTAGATCTAAACTAATTTGTCCATTATGGACTTTTAGTTGTCTATCGCAAGCGCCTGTTGAAAACGCCGGACAAAAAAAAGCGCAGTCCGTTGCCGGCTGCGCTTTTGGCGTTACAGGTCGCTTACTGCGGCTGCGGACGCTTGCGTTCCACTGCGCGCAACAGGTGCGTCGGCGGTGTTTCGCAGCTGATCTTGCGTCCGAGCTTCTCTTCGATCGACGGCAACTGGTAGGAGTCGTCTTCGCCGGCAAAGCTGATCGACACGCCGTCAGCGCCCGCGCGACCGGTGCGGCCGATGCGGTGCACGTAGTCGTCCGGGACTTCCGGCAGGGTGAAGTTGATCACGTGGCTGATGCCGTCGATGTGGATGCCGCGACCGGCGACATCGGTGGCCACCAGCACGCGGATCTTGCCTTCGCGGAAGCCTTCCAGGGTCTTGATGCGCTTGTGCTGCGGCACGTCGCCGGACAGCTGCGCGGCGTTGATGCCGTCGCGCACCAGGCGTTCTTCGATGCGGCGCACTTCATCCTTGCGGTTGGCGAAGACGATCACGCGCTCCCAGCCGTTATCGTTGACCAGGTTGTAGAGCAGTTTGTACTTGTCAGCCGCGGCCACCGCATAGATGTGCTGCTCGACGTTTTCGTTGGCCACGTTGGTGATTTCGATTTCGACGATCGCCGGATCGGTGGTCCATTGCTTGGCCAGATTCATCACGTCTTCGGTGAAGGTCGCGGAGAACAGCAGGGTCTGGCGTTCGCTTTTCGGCGGGGTCTGGCGAATGATCTGCCGCACTTGCGGGATGAAACCCATGTCGAGCATGCGGTCGGCTTCGTCCAGCACCATCACTTCGACCATGTCCAGGTGCACGTCGCCGCGCTGGTTGAAGTCGAGCAGACGGCCGGGGGTGGCGACGAGAATGTCGCAGTGGCGCGCTTCGAGGTGCTTGAGCTGTTTGTCGAAGTCCATGCCGCCAACGAATGTCATGACGTTGAGGCCGGTGTACTTGGTCAGGTCGGCAGCGTCCTTGGCGATCTGCACCACCAGCTCACGGGTCGGCGCGATGATCAGCGCACGGGGTTCGCCCATGTAGCGTTCTTTCGGCGGTGGCGTCTGCAACAACTGAGTGATGATCGAGATCAGGAACGCGGCGGTCTTGCCGGTGCCGGTCTGCGCGCGGCCGATGGCGTCTTTGCCGGCGAGGGTGAAACCCAGCACCTGCGCCTGGATCGGCGTGCAGTATGGAAAGCCCAGATCCTGGATGGCGTGCATCAGTTCTGGCGCGAGTTTGAAATCGTGGAAGCGGGTCTTGCCTTCCTGGGGTTCGACGACGAAGTCTTCGAGTTTCCAGGGAATGACCGGTGCCTTGGGCTTCGGTTCGCGGCGCGGTCTGGCCGGTTTCGCTGCTTCGGCGCGGACCGGTTCGGCGGCGATGGCGGGTTGCGGCTCGGGCTCGGGCGTCGCTACCGGTGCCGGACGTTCAACCTTGGGCGCATCGCTGCGAGGGCCGGGGGCGTGCGACGGCGCACTGGGAACTGGCGCGAGCTGCTCAGCCTCGCTTTTACCGAACATTTTCTTGAGTGCTTCGAGCACGGTCATCTCATCAATTGGTTAAGGAATGTACGCCGGCCAGTGTAATGCAAGAAACGGGCGCGGCGTAGTGGGATGATCAAAGCGGTCCGGCAAGCGGCCGAATCAGCGCAGGCGCTCACTCAGCCAGGCGCCGATGTCGCGAATTTCTTCGGGTAACACTTCGTGCTCCATTGGGTATTCCTGCCATGTCACGGTGACACCATGTTTGTTTAAATGCTCGTAAGCACTGCGGCCCATGGCGTTCTGCACCACGTTATCGAACTGGCCGTGCAGGCACAGCGCGGGAATGCGCTGCTGACTGGCGGAAAGCTCCATCTCGTCGGTAAAGGTCGGGGCATAGGTGGAGAGGGCAAGTACGCCACCCAAAGGACCTTGCCACTTTATATAAGCGGTGTGCAGCACCACGGCGCCCCCCTGGGAAAACCCGGCGAGAAAAATCCGCGAAGCGTCTATTCCGCTGGCGCGCTCCTTTTCGATCAATTCAATGATGCGATCCGCTGACGCTTCCAACTGCTCACGGTCAATCGACCGCGCCGGGCTCATGGCCTTTATGTCGTACCAGCTCGGCATCGCGTAACCGCCATTGATGGTGACGGGCAGGGTCGGCGCTTGCGGCAAGACGAAGCGGGTCGTCAGCAGGCGTTCCTGCAGCGCTTCGGCGACCGGCAGGAAGTCATAGCGGTCAGCGCCGAGGCCGTGCAGCCAGATAACGCAGGCGTCTGCGGGCTTTACGGGTTCAAGAATCAGGGGCTCGGTCATGGCTGCTCCAAAAATGTGCGGGCGCTCTCAATAAGTGCGTGATTTGCGTGCGCGCCCGGTCGATCAGTTAACAAGATGTCGCAAGGCTACAAGTTTTGCTCTTGACCTGTCGCACAATCGCTTCAGCAAGCGGTGTGGTACGGGCTTTGCTATGGCTCTCAGCGTGCAACCGATCTCGCGTGTGGCGGTAACACTATCAGTGTACGACTTGCGACGGGATTGCAAAGAATCCGGTGATGGATGTTCGCCAATGGCCGCTACGGGCAAAGCGAACGTGGAAGGGCTACAGCCCGTTCGGCCGACTGGTGAGAAGTGAGTTGTCCATGATGTGGATTTTCTCCTACTAGACTCATAGCGAAGGTCTTACGTCGGTTGACCCCAAAAAAAGCCAACACGGGTCAACAACGCCTCAAAAGGGTGCGACTGGACTCAAGCTCCGACACAACAAGAGCAAAACTGGAGGTTTGAATGAAGATGTTGAAATCCACTCTGGCGGTCGTGACTGCTGCAGCAGTACTCGGCGTCAGCGGGTTCGCTCAGGCGGGTGCAACCCTGGATGCCGTGCAGAAGAAAGGTTTCGTGCAATGTGGCGTGAGCGACGGTCTGCCGGGTTTCTCGGTGCCGGACGCTTCGGGCAAGATCCTCGGGATCGACGCTGACGTTTGCCGCGCTGTGGCCGCTGCGGTATTCGGCGACGCCAACAAGGTCAAGTTCAGCCAGTTGAACGCCAAGGAGCGCTTCACCGCGCTGCAGTCCGGCGAAATCGACCTGCTCTCGCGCAACACCACCATGACCAGCTCGCGTGACGCCGGCATGGGCCTGAAATTCCCGGGCTTCATCACTTACTACGACGGCGTGGGCTTTCTGGCCAACAACAAGCTGGGCGTGAAGAGTGCCAAGGAACTGGACGGTGCAACCATCTGCATCCAGGCCGGTACCACCACCGAACTGAACGTGTCCGACTACTTCCGTGCCAACGGCCTGAAGTACACCCCGATCACTTTCGACACCTCCGATGAAAGCGCCAAGTCGCTGGAATCCGGTCGTTGCGACGTGCTGACCTCCGACAAGTCGCAGTTGTACGCACAGCGCAGCAAACTGGCTTCGCCAAAAGACTACGTGGTACTGCCGGAAACCATCTCCAAAGAACCGCTGGGCCCGGTCGTGCGTAATGGCGACGACGAGTGGCTGGCGATCGTTCGCTGGGTTGGCTACGCGCTGCTGAACGCTGAAGAAGCCGGCGTGACGTCGAAAAACGTATTGGAAGAAGCCAAATCCACCAAGAACCCGGACGTCGCTCGTCTGCTGGGTGCTGACGGTGAATACGGCAAGGACCTGAAACTGCCGAAGGACTGGGTTGTGAAAATCGTTTCGCAGGTCGGTAACTACGGTGAAATCTTCGAGAAAAACCTCGGCAAGAGCACTCCGCTGGAAATCGACCGTGGCCTGAACGCGCTGTGGACCAACGGCGGCATTCAGTACGCACCACCAGTGCGCTAATGGTTCTATCACCCGGCGGGCCAACCGCCGGGTGATGTTCTGTTCCATTTCTTCCGGGGCACTTCATGCAAAATTCAATCGGCGCACCAAAGCAGAGGTTCAGCCTCAGCGATCCGCGAGTGCGTGCGTGGCTGTTTCAGATCATCACCGTCGTGGCGGTGGTCGCCATGGGCTGGTATCTGTTCGACAACACCCAGACCAACCTGCAGCACCGGGGCATCACTTCCGGTTTCGGCTTTCTGGAGCGCAGTGCCGGGTTCGGCATCGCTCAACACCTGATTTCCTACACCGAAGCGGACAGCTATGCCCGGGTGTTCGTAATCGGTTTGCTCAACACCCTTCTGGTGACCGTCATCGGCGTGATCCTGGCGACCCTGCTGGGCTTCATCATCGGTGTGGCGCGGCTGTCGCCGAACTGGATCATCAGCAAACTGGCGACCGTGTATGTGGAAGTGTTCCGCAACATTCCGCCGCTGCTGCAGATCCTGTTCTGGTACTTCGCGGTGTTCCTGACCATGCCGGGACCGCGTAACAGCCATAACTTCGGCGACACCTTCTTCGTCAGCAGCCGGGGCCTGAACATGCCGGCCGCGCAAATGGCTGACGGCTTCTGGGCGTTCGTCATCAGTGTGGTGCTGGCCATCGTCGCCATCGTGCTGATGTGTCGCTGGGCCAACAAGCGTTTCGAAGACACCGGCGTACCGTTCCACAAATTCTGGACTGGCGTGGCGATCCTGCTGGTGCTCCCGACCCTGTGCGCACTGATCTTCGGCGCGCCGCTGCATTGGGAAATGCCGCAACTCAAGGGCTTCAACTTCGTCGGTGGCTGGGTGCTGATCCCGGAACTGCTCGCGTTGACCCTGGCGCTGACCGTGTACACCGCCGCGTTCATCGCGGAAATCGTCCGTTCGGGGATCAAGTCGGTCAGCCATGGCCAGACCGAAGCGGCGCGTTCGCTCGGCCTGCGCAACGGCCCGACCCTGCGCAAGGTGATCATTCCGCAAGCCCTGCGAGTGATCATTCCGCCGCTGACCAGCCAATACCTGAACCTGGCGAAGAACTCGTCGCTGGCCGCCGGTATCGGTTATCCGGAAATGGTTTCGCTGTTCGCCGGCACCGTGCTCAACCAGACCGGTCAGGCGATCGAAGTCATTGCCATCACCATGAGCGTGTACCTGGCGATCAGTATCAGCATTTCCCTGCTGATGAACTGGTACAACAAGCGCATTGCGCTGATCGAGCGGTGAGGAAACGCGCATGACAACCCATACTTTCAAACCCGACATGCCACCGCCGGCCAAAGTCTTCGGCCCGATGGCCTGGATACGCGCCAACATGTTCTCCAGCTGGCTCAACACCCTGCTGACCCTGTTCGCGTTCTACCTGATCTACCTGGTGGTCCCACCGATCCTCAGTTGGGCGATCCTCGATGCCAACTGGGTCGGCACCACCCGCGCCGACTGCACCAAGGACGGCGCCTGCTGGGTGTTCATTCAGCAGCGTTTCGGCCAGTTCATGTACGGCTACTACCCGGCGGAACTGCGCTGGCGCGTCGACCTGACCGTGTGGCTGGCGGTGATCGGCGTGGCACCACTGTTCATCAAACGCGTGGCGCACAAAGCCGTGTACGGCCTGAGCTTCCTGGTGATCTACCCGATCGTCGCCTGGTGCCTGCTGCATGGCGGCGTGTTCGGCCTCGACACCGTGGCGACCAGCCAGTGGGGCGGCCTGATGCTGACGCTGGTCATTGCCACGGTCGGTATCGCCGGCGCTTTGCCGCTGGGGATCATTCTGGCGCTGGGCCGTCGCTCGAACATGCCGGCGATTCGCGTGGTCTGCGTGACCTTCATCGAGTTCTGGCGCGGCGTGCCGTTGATCACGGTGCTGTTCATGTCCTCGGTGATGCTGCCGCTGTTCCTGCCCGAAGGCATGAACTTCGACAAGCTGCTGCGGGCGCTGATCGGCGTGATCCTGTTCCAGTCGGCCTACGTTGCCGAAGTGGTGCGCGGCGGTCTGCAAGCGATCCCCAAAGGTCAGTACGAAGCGGCTGCGGCGATGGGCCTCGGTTACTGGCGCGCGATGGGCCTGGTGATTCTGCCGCAAGCCCTGAAGCTGGTGATTCCGGGCATCGTCAACACGTTTATTGCGCTGTTCAAGGACACCAGCCTGGTGATCATCATCGGCCTGTTCGACCTGCTCAACAGCGTCAAACAAGCCGCTGCCGACCCGAAATGGCTGGGCATGGCCACCGAAGGCTACGTGTTCGCCGCCCTGGTGTTCTGGATTTTCTGTTTTGGTATGTCGCGCTATTCCATGCATCTGGAACGCAAGCTCGACACTGGCCACAAGCGTTAGGAGTTCTCGGTAAATGAGCGAAGCAATCAAAAAGCCTGTGGGCCCTGAAGGCATTATTCAGATGCAGGGCGTGAACAAGTGGTACGGCCAGTTCCACGTGCTGAAAGACATCAACCTCAACGTCAAACAGGGCGAGCGTATCGTCCTGTGCGGCCCGTCGGGTTCCGGCAAGTCGACCACCATCCGCTGCCTCAACCGTCTGGAAGAGCACCAGCAGGGGCGCATCGTCGTCGACGGCGTGGAACTGACCAACGACCTCAAGCAGATCGAAGCGATCCGCCGTGAAGTCGGCATGGTGTTCCAGCACTTCAACCTGTTTCCGCACCTGACCATCCTGCAGAACTGCACGCTGGCGCCGATGTGGGTGCGCAAGATGCCCAAGCGCAAGGCCGAGGAAATCGCCATGCATTATCTGGAGCGCGTACGCATTCCGGAGCAGGCGCATAAATTCCCGGGGCAACTGTCCGGCGGTCAGCAACAGCGCGTGGCGATTGCTCGCGCACTGTGCATGAAACCGAAAATCATGCTGTTCGACGAACCGACCTCGGCCCTCGACCCGGAGATGGTCAAAGAGGTGCTGGACACCATGATCGGCCTCGCCGAGGACGGCATGACCATGCTCTGCGTGACCCACGAAATGGGCTTCGCCCGCACCGTGGCCAACCGCGTGATCTTCATGGACAAGGGCGAAATCGTCGAGCAGGCAGCACCGAACGACTTCTTCGACAACCCGCAGAATGACCGCACCAAACTGTTCCTGAGCCAGATCCTGCATTGATCTAATTCAGGCAATGAAATAAACCCGGACCTGTTCCGGGTTTATTTTTGCCCGCGATTTGCCCCTTGTGCCGATTCGGCTGCCTGACTACCATGTCAGGAAATTCATCCTATGATTGGATGAAAGGGCGAATTTCATGACAGACATCTCACCTTTGATCAAGCGATCCCTGGTCGATCAGGCCCTGGATCAGCTGCGCCAGCGCATCACCGATGGCGTGTGGCAGGTCGGCGAACGGCTGCCGACCGAGCCGGAGCTGTGCAGCGAGTTGGGCATCAGCCGCAACACCGTGCGCGAAGCCATGCGCGTGCTGGCGTTTTCCGGGCTGATCGAAATCCGTCAGGGCGACGGCAGTTATCTGCGCGCAGTGGTCGATCCGATGGACACGCTCAAAGCGTTGTCCCGTTGCTCGCTGGAGCAGGCACGCGAAACCCGGCACATCCTTGAAGTCGAGGCGATTGGCCTGGCCGCGTTGCGCCGCACCGATGAAGACCTGCTCGCGTTGCGCGAAGCGCTCGGCACCAGCGGCAGCCACTACCACGGCGATCTCGACACTTACATTTCCTGCGATCTGGTGTTCCACCGCCGTCTGGTGGACGCCGCGCACAACCCCACCCTCAGCGAGTTGTATCGCTATTTCTCCAGCATCGTCGGCGCGCAATTGCGCCAGACGCTGAACATCGTCCCGCGCCGTCAGGAAGTGTTCGACCTGCACATCGAGTTGCTCGATGCCGTCGAACAACGCGACCCGGAGCGGGCCAAAGCCATATCGAGGCAGTTGATCAATGAACCTTGAAACCGAGAACAACCTCTCAACCCCCAAGCGCACGGCAGAACTCGAAGAGCTGCTGATCGACGCCGAGGCCGACGACGAACAGGTGCAGCAAAGCCATCCGCTGGTACGCCGCCCGTGGCTGTTGCTGCTGGGGCTGATTCTGGTGGCGCTGAACCTGCGCCCGGCGCTGTCGAGCATGGCGCCGCTGCTCAGCGAAGTGTCGAAAAGCCTTGGCCTGTCTGCTGCGCAGGCCGGTTTGCTGACCACGTTGCCGGTGCTGTGCCTGGGCCTGTTCGCACCGCTGGCGCCGATACTGGCGCGGCGTTTCGGCGCTGAACGGGTGGTGCTGGGGATTCTGCTGACCCTGGCCGCCGGCATCATTGTGCGCAGTAACTTCGGTGAGATCGGCCTGTTCGCCGGCAGTGTTCTCGGTGGCGCGAGCATCGGCATTATCGGCGTGCTGCTGCCGGGCATCGTCAAACGCGACTTCGCCAAACACGCCGGAACCATGACCGGCGTCTACACCATGGCCCTGTGCCTCGGTGCGGCAATGGCCGCGGGTTCGACTGTGCCGTTGAGCGAGCACTTCGACCACAGCTGGGCGCTGGGCCTGGGTTTCTGGGTGATCCCGGCGCTGGTGGCGGCGCTGTTCTGGCTGCCGCAGGTCGGGCAGAAACACGGCGCGCACCACGTCGCCTATCGGGTGCGTGGGCTGTTGCGCGATCCGCTGGCCTGGCAAGTGACCTTGTACATGGGCCTGCAATCGTCGCTGGCGTACATCGTGTTCGGCTGGTTGCCGTCGATCCTGATCGGCCGCGGGCTGACCCCGACCCAGGCCGGGCTGGTGCTGTCCGGCTCGGTGATCATCCAGCTCGCCAGTTCGCTGGCGGCGCCGTGGCTGGCGACCCGTGGCAAGGATCAGCGGCTGGCGATCGTGGTGGTGATGGCGCTGACCCTCGGTGGTCTGTTCGGTTGCCTGTATGCGCCGATTGAAGGGCTGTGGGGCTGGGCGATTCTGCTGGGCCTGGGGCAGGGCGGTACGTTCAGCCTGGCGCTGACTTTGATCGTGCTGCGCTCACGGGATTCGCACGTCGCGGCGAACCTGTCGAGCATGTCCCAAGGCTTCGGTTATACGCTGGCTTCGATGGGACCGTTCGCGGTCGGCGTGGTGCATGACTGGACCGGCGGCTGGAATGCGGTGGGCTGGATTTTCGGCATCATCGGCACCGGGGCGATCATTGCCGGGCTGGGTGCCGGCCGCTCGCTGTACGTGCAAGTGCAAAGCGAAAAAATCTGACACGTAGCCCTTTTTTGGGGCCAGTGATATCCCATGTGGGAGCGAGCCTGCTCGCGAAGACGGTGGTTCAGGCACAGATCATGTTGAATGTGCCGGCCTCTTCGCGAGCAAGCTCGCTCCCACAGTTTTTGCGGTGCTTTAAATCTTGCGTGGTATTCGCTGCGCGAATGCCGATAGTGTTTCTGCGATTTGCAGCTTATCGTGCTGGCAATCTGTACATTTCCTGGAGTTTGCCCATGAGCGAAGCCCACGCCGCGTTGATCACCCGCTTCTATCAGGCCTTCCAGCGCCTCGACGCCGAGGCCATGGCCGCTTGCTACACCGACGATGTGGTGTTCAGCGATCCGGCCTTCGGTGAACTGCGCGGGCGCGATGCCGGCGACATGTGGCGCATGCTCACCACCCGCGCCAAGGACTTCTCCCTGACTTTCGACAATGTCCGCGCCGACGAACGCAGTGGCGGCGCGCACTGGGTGGCGACTTACCTGTTCAGCCAGACCGGCAACGTGGTGATCAACGATATACAGGCGCGCTTCGTCTTTCGTGACGGCAAGATCTGCGAGCACCACGACCACTTCGACCTGTGGCGCTGGTCGCGGCAGGCGTTGGGTTTCAAAGGCTTGCTGCTGGGCTGGACGCCGCTGGTGCGCAACACCGTCCGTGCGCAGGCGCTGAAAGGGCTGAAGGCATTTCAGGCCGGTCGCTGATAAGATCGCGGCCTGTTTCCTACACGTCCAGATCCCGAAGTGACCAGCCTCAGCGAAAAACCACTTGATGTCGTCGAGCCAGTGAGCAAGTCCTGGTTCGTCTACCTCGTGCGCGCGGCCAACGGTTCGCTGTATTGCGGGATCAGCGACGACCCGGTGCGCCGCTTCGCCAAGCATCAGAGCGGCAAGGGCGCGCGCTTCTTCCTGTCCAGCCCGGCGATGGCGCTGGTCTACACCGAACGTTGCCGCGACAAGAGCGATGCGTTGCGTCAGGAACGCTTGATCAAGAAGCTGCGCAAGAGCGCCAAGGAATGCCTGGTCGCGTCTTATCAATCTGACTGATCGGTTCCCATCAGCCAGATCTGTAGGCTGCTATCCAAATGCACGCTAAGCTGCTGACTCACTTTTTGTGCGGCGGAGCCGAGCATGTCCGAGTTGATTCTGCATCATTACCCGACCTCTCCATTTGCCGAGAAGGCTCGTCTGCTGTTGGGCTTCAAAGGCTTGTCCTGGCGCTCGGTGCACATCTCGCCGGTGATGCCCAAGCCGGATCTGACCGCGCTGACTGGCGGCTACCGCAAGACCCCGGTGCTGCAGATCGGTGCCGATATCTATTGCGACACGTCGTTGATCGCCCGTCGTCTGGAGCAGGAAAAAGCCCTGCCGGCGTTTTTCCCTGAAGGTCAGGAAATGACCAGCGCCAGCTTCGCCGCGTGGGCCGATTCAGTGGTGTTCCAGCACGCGGTGAGTCTGGTGTTCCAGCCGGAATCGGTCGCCGTGCGTTTCGGCAAGTTGCCGCCGGAAGCGATCAAGGCCTTTATCGCTGACCGTGCCGGGCTGTTCAGTGGCGGCAGCGCCACGCGGCTGTCGGCCGAGCAGGCCAAGCATCAGTGGCCAACGCTCATGGCGCGGCTGGAGCAGCAGTTGCAGCGTGAGCAGGGCGACTTCCTGTTCGGTGAGCCGTCGATTGCCGACTTCGCTCTGGCGCATCCGCTGTGGTTCCTCAAGGCGACGCACATCACTGCGCCGTTGGTGGACGAGTATCCGGCCGTCGCTGCGTGGCTGGGGCGCGTGTTGGGCTTTGGTCATGGTGCGGCGAGTGAGATGACGGCCGAGGAAGCGCTGGAAGTCGCGCGCAGTTCGACGCCGGCGGCGCTGCCGAATGAGCAGTTTGAAGATCCGAACGGCTTCAAGGCCGGGCAGCAGGTGGCGATTGCCGCGACCGATTACGGGGTTGATCCGGTGGTGGGCGAGTTGCTGTTTGCCGGCCGCGAAGAGCTGATCCTGCGCCGCGAAGACCCGCGTGGCGGCGTGGTGCATGTGCACTTCCCGCGCTTTGGTTTCCGCATCGAAGCCCGCTGATCTCGCAAGTCAGACACAAAACCTGTGGGAGCGGGCTTGCTCGCGAATGCGGTGAATCAGTCGCGATCATTATTGACTGGCACACCGCCTTCGCGAGCAAGCCCGCTCCCACAGTTGTTATTTCAGGGCAGCGAGGATCTCGTCCGGGTCAAACCCGCGAATCAACGTGCCATTCACATCAATCAGCGGAATCCCGCGTCCACCCAGCGCTTCATACGCCTTGCGCGCCTCGGCGTCCTTCTCGATGTCGAACTCCTGGAACGCAATCCCTTTGCTGTCGAGAAAACGCTTGGTCTGCTTGCAGTAGCCGCACCAGTCGGTGGAATACAGCACGACGCTGGCGTTGGCACGAACCTGCTCCGAGACCATTTGCGACGGGTTGAACACCCGCTCGATCTTGCCCCAGTTCTGATAGACCACGACCACCAGCAGAACCAGTGCGACCTTCTTCAGCACATTACCGAGCATCAGTTGCGACGCTTGAGCTGATCAGTGAGCGAGGTCGGCAGGCCCTTGATGATCAGGGTGCCGGCCTCTTCGTCGTACTCGATCTTCGAACCCAGCAGGTGCGCTTCAAAGCTGATCGACAGGCCTTCGGCGCGGCCGGTGAAGCGGCGGAACTGGTTAAGGGTGCGTTTGTCCGCCGGAATCTCCGGCGACAGACCGTAGTCCTTGTTGCGGATGTGGTCGTAAAAGGCTTTCGGGCGTTCTTCGTCGATCAGCTCCGACAGCTCTTCGAGGCCCATCGGCTCGCCGAGCTTGGCCTGGCTGCTGGCGTAATCGACCAGGGTCTTGGTTTTTTCGCGGGCGGAGTCTTCCGGCAAGTCTTCGCTCTCGACGAAGTCACTGAAGGCTTTGAGCAGGGTGCGCGTCTCACCTGGGCCGTCGACGCCTTCCTGGCAGCCGATGAAGTCGCGGAAGTATTCCGAAACCTTCTTGCCGTTCTTGCCCTTGATGAACGAGATGTACTGCTTGGACTGCTTGTTGTTCTGCCACTCGGACACGTTGATCCGCGCCGCCAGGTGCAATTGGCCGAGGTCGAGGTGACGCGACGGGGTCACGTCCAGCTCATCGGTTACCGCCACGCCTTCACTGTGGTGCAGCAGGGCGATCGCCAGGTAGTCGGTCATGCCTTGCTGATAGTGGGCGAACAGCACGTGGCCGCCGACCGACAGGTTCGACTCTTCCATCAACTTCTGCAGATGCTCGACCGCGACTTTGCTGAACGCGGCGAAGTCCTTGCCACCGTCCATGTATTCCTTCAGCCAGCCGCTGAACGGGAACGCGCCGGATTCCGGATGGAACAGGCCCCAGGCTTTGCCCTGTTTGGCGTTGTAGCTCTCGTTGAGGTCGGCGAGCATGTTCTCGATGGCCGCGGACTCAGCCAGTTCAGAGTCACGGGCGTGCAGAACTGCGGGCGTGCCGTCGGGTTTTTTGTCGATCAGGTGGACGATGCAATGACGGATCGGCATGGGCTTCTCGGCTGGTGGAAGGGAGGAGGGCAGGCTCCCCCGAAAAAGCGCCCAGTGTACCGCAACCACTGGTTTTGGCGCGGGGTGAAGGGCAAATCCGGGGCGGGTGGCGGTCCTTATGCAGTTTTTTACCGATTTAGAGCAATAAACCTGACCAAATGGGTAGCTAGAGGCGGATATTTCCCCGTCTCTGTGCTAGTTTTGCCCGGTCTTACGCGAAGTCACTGCGTTAAGCGTGCAATCAGCATTTGTCAGGTCGAACCAAACCCTGATTTCGGCATCTATAACCCGACTCGTCGTGGTTATCGCCGAGGGTGCCAGATCCAGAAGATCGGGCTCGATGGCTGACACTGCACTCTGCAATCCATATGAATTTGATAGGGAAGGAACACTACATGGCTCTTACTAAAGACCAACTGATCGCCGACATCGCTGAAGCTATCGACGCGCCGAAAACCACCGCGCGTAACGCTCTGGACCAACTGGGCCAAATCGTTGCCGATCAGCTGGAAAACGGCGGCGAAATCACCTTGCCAGGTATCGGCAAGCTGAAAGTGACCGAGCGTCCTGCCCGCACTGGCCGTAACCCTTCGACTGGCGCTGCCATCGAAATCCCTGCCAAGAAAGTGATCAAGCTGGTTGTGGCCAAAGGCCTGACCGACGCTGTGAACAAGTAAGACGCAGCGATAAAAAAACCGTGCACCGGAGCGATCCGGGCACGGTTTTTTTGTGTCTGAGATTTGGCGATGCACCTCGAACCTTTGTAGGAGTGAGCCTGCTCGCGATAGCGGTGTGTCAGTCACCTTGATGTCGGGTGATATACCGCTTTCGTCGGAGTGCCGCCCGGAGCAAGCCCGCTCCCACAAGTAGCTCAGTGTCAGCGAACCCAGCGCTCGCGACGCCAGATCTGCTGCTCGGACTTGGTCTGGAAGGTCCACGCCACGAAGCGGCTCTGTTTCTGTCCTTGCGACATCTCCACCACCTGGCTTTCCAGCACGCCGGCCTTCTTCAGCGCGGTTTCGATGGCGGGCAGGTTCGAGGCTTTCGACACCAGGGTGCTGAACCACAGCACCTTGTGCTGGAAGTTCGCGCTCTCGGCGATCAGTTGCGTCACGAAACGCGCTTCACCGCCCTCACACCACAGTTCGGCGGACTGACCACCAAAGTTCAGCACTGGCAGCTTGCGTTTCGGATCGGCCTTGCCCAGTGCGCGCCATTTGCGCTCGCTGCCCTTGGTCGCTTCCTCCATCGAAGCGTGGAATGGCGGGTTGCACATGGTCAGGTCAAAGCGTTCGCCCGGCTCCAGCAAGCCAATCAGGATGTGCTTGCGGTTTTCCTGCTGGCGCAGCTTGATGACCTTGTTCAGGTCGTTGGACTGGACGATGGCTCGGGCGGCGGCCACGGCCGTCGGGTCGATTTCCGAACCGAGGAAGTGCCAGCGGTATTCGCTGTTGCCGATCAGCGGGTAGACGCAGTTGGCGCCCATGCCGATGTCCAGCACATTGACGATCGCGCCGCGCGGGACCTTGCCGTCGTTCATGCTCGCCAGCAGGTCAGCGAGGAAGTGCACGTAATCGGCACGGCCCGGGACCGGTGGGCACAGGTAATCTGCGGGAATGTCCCAATGCTCGATGCCGTAGAAGGACTTGAGCAGCGCCCGGTTGAACACACGCACCGCATCGGGGCTGGCGAAGTCGATGCTTTCCTTGCCGTACGGGTTGGTGATCACGAACTTCGCCAGTTCCGGCGTGGTCTTGATCAGCGCCGGGAAGTCATAGCGACCCTGATGGCGATTGCGCGGATGCAGGCTGGCCTTTTCACGCGACTCAACGGCTTTGGTCGGGGTCGCGGCATCAGGCTTCTTGCGCGCAGGTTTGGGTGTGCGGGGGGCGTTCATGGGTGTGATCGATTCGGGTATGGCTGAAAGTGGCGGGTATTGTCCCACATCTAAAGGCAACACCGTTCAAACTGTGGGAGCGGGCTTGCTCGCGAAAGCGGTGTGTCCGCCAACACATAGGTTGAATGACACACCGCATTCGCGAGCAGGCTCGCTCCCACAGGGGATTTGTAGCGATTCTTGAATAAAAAAGGGAGGCCGTTGCGGGCCTCCCTCTCTCATTGCGGCTTGCCGTTACAGGCTGGAAATCCGCGCGTGCTGCTCGGCCAGTTTGCCCAGGGCTAGTTCAGCCTCGGCCAGCTTGGCGCGTTCCTTCTCGATGACTTCGGCCGGGGCCTTGTCAACGAAACCGGCGTTGGACAACTTGCCACCAACCCGCTGGACTTCGCCCTGCAGACGCAGGATTTCCTTGTCCAGACGTGCCAGTTCGGCGCCCTTGTCGATCAGGCCGGCCATCGGCACCAGCACTTCCATCTCGCCGACCAGCGCGGTGGCGGACAGTGGCGCTTCTTCGCCAGCGGCCAGAACGGTGATCGATTCCAGACGCGCCAGCTTCTTCAGCAGCGCTTCGTTCTCGGTCAGACGACGCTGGTCTTCAGCGCTGACGTTCTTCAGGTAGATCGGCAGCGGTTTGCCCGGGCCGATGTTCATCTCGCCACGGATGTTGCGTGTGCCGAGCATCAGACCCTTGAGCCATTCGATGTCGTCTTCGGCGGCCGGATCGATGCGTTCTTCGTTGGCCACCGGCCAAGGTTGCAGCATGATCGTCTTGCCCTGAATACCGGCCAGCGGCGCGATGCGCTGCCAGATTTCTTCAGTGATGAACGGCATGAACGGGTGCGCCAGACGCAGCGCCACTTCCAGGACGCGCACCAGCGTGCGACGGGTGCCGCGCTGACGCTCGACCGGGGCGTTCTCGTCCCACAGCACTGGCTTGGACAGTTCCAGGTACCAGTCGCAGTACTGGTTCCATATGAACTCGTACAGCGCTTGCGCGGCGAGGTCGAAACGGAATTGATCCAGTTGACGGGTCACTTCGGCTTCAGTGCGTTGCAGCTGCGAGATGATCCAGCGATCCGCCAGCGACAGCTCGTAGGCTTCGCCGTTCTGGCCGCAGTCTTCGCCCTTGTCCAGAACATAACGCGCGGCGTTCCAGATCTTGTTGCAGAAATTGCGATAGCCTTCGACGCGGCCCATGTCGAACTTGATGTCGCGACCGGTGGACGCCAGCGAGCAGAAGGTGAAGCGCAGGGCGTCGGTGCCGTAACTGGCGATGCCGTCGGCGAACTCGTCGCGGGTCTGTTTCTCGATCTTCTTCGCCAGTTTCGGCTGCATCATGCCGGAGGTGCGCTTCTGCACCAGTGCTTCCAGCTCGATACCGTCGATGATGTCCAGCGGGTCCAGGACGTTGCCCTTGGACTTGGACATCTTCTGGCCCTGGCCATCACGCACCAGGCCGTGCACGTAAACGGTCTTGAACGGCACCTGCGGGGTGCCGTCCTCGTTCTTGATCAGGTGCATCGTCAGCATGATCATCCGGGCAACCCAGAAGAAAATGATGTCGAAACCGGTGACCAGCACGTCGGTGGAGTGGAATTTCTTCAGGAATTCGGTTTTTTCCGGCCAGCCGAGGGTGGAGAAGGTCCACAGACCCGAGCTGAACCAGGTGTCGAGCACGTCGTTGTCCTGTTGCAGCGCAACGTCCGGGCCGAGGTTGTGCTTGGCACGCACTTCGGCTTCGTCGCGACCGACGTAGACCTTGCCCGACTCGTCGTACCAGGCCGGAATCCGGTGGCCCCACCATAGCTGACGGCTGATGCACCAGTCCTGGATGTCGCGCATCCACGAGAAGTACATGTTTTCGTACTGCTTCGGCACGAACTGGATACGGCCGTCTTCAACGGCAGCAATCGCCGGCTCAGCCAGCGGCTTGGTGGAAACGTACCACTGGTCGGTCAGCCACGGCTCGATGACAGTGCCGGAGCGGTCGCCTTTCGGCACTTTCAGGTTGTGATCGTCGACGCTCACCAGCAGGCCGGCGGCGTCGAACGCCGCGACGATCTGCTTGCGCGCTTCGAAACGCTCGAGACCGGCGTACTCGGCCGGGATCTTGCCGTCGATGCTGTCGTTCAGCGTGCCGTCGAGGTTGAACACCTGGGCGGCGGGCAGCACGTTGGCGTTCTTGTCGAAGATGTTCAGCAGCGGCAGGTTGTGGCGCTTGCCGACTTCGTAGTCGTTGAAATCGTGGGCCGGGGTGATTTTCACGCAGCCGGTGCCGAATTCTGGATCGCAGTAATCGTCGGCGATGATCGGGATGCGGCGGCCAACCAGTGGCAGCTCGACAAATTTGCCGATCAGGGCTTTGTAGCGTTCGTCGTTCGGGTTAACCGCGACGGCGGAGTCGCCGAGCATGGTTTCCGGACGGGTGGTCGCGACGATCAGGAAATCGTTGCCTTCAGCGGTTTTCGCGCCGTCGGCCAGTGGGTACTTGAGGTTCCACAGGAAACCTTTCTCGTCGTGGTTTTCCACTTCGAGGTCGGAAATCGCCGTGTGCAGCTTGGTGTCCCAGTTGACCAGACGCTTGCCGCGATAGATCAAACCGTCTTCGTGCAGGCGCACGAAGGCTTCTTTAACCGCTTCCGAGAGACCGTCGTCCATGGTGAAGCGCTCGCGGCTCCAGTCCACGGACGAGCCGAGGCGGCGGATCTGGCGGCTGATGTTGCCGCCGGACTGATCCTTCCACTCCCAGACTTTCTCGAGGAATTTCTCGCGGCCCAGGTCGTGACGATTCTGGCCGGTGGCTTCCAGTTGACGCTCGACCAGCATCTGCGTGGCGATACCGGCGTGGTCGGTGCCCGGCTGCCACAGGGTGTTGCGACCCTGCATGCGGCGGAAACGGATCAGGGCGTCCATGATCGCGTTGTTGAAACCGTGACCCATGTGCAGGCTGCCGGTGACGTTCGGCGGCGGGATCATGATGGTGTAGGAATCGCCCGCGCCTTGCGGTGCGAAATAGTTCTCGGACTCCCAGGTGTTGTACCAGGAAGTTTCAATGGCGTGCGGCTGGTAGGTCTTATCCATGCGCGGCGGGACCCTATTGGCATTTATTCAGGAAAAGCCGGGAAGTATAGCGGGGCATGGGGCCGAGGGCGAGCGGGGCGGGCCGGGTGGAGATCTAAATGTGATCGCGAACTCTGTGGCGAGGGAGCTTGCTCCCGCTCGGCTGCGCAGCAGTCGTAAAAACTGCCACGCAGGCTTCGCGGACAAAACACTGTTGAATGGTTTTGGGGGCGCTTCGCACCCCAGCGGGAGCAAGCTTCCTCGCCACAAAAAATACCGGAGGCCGGGTTATTCGTATTGGCTCAGCAACCGCTCCATCCGCGCCTCGAGGCGGCGTTTGATTTCGGTTTCGATGTGCGGCGCGAAGTCGTCGATCACGTCCTGCATGATCAATTGCGCGGCGGCGCGCAGTTCGCTGTCCAGGTGCAGCAGGGCGTCCGGGCCTTTATCCACAGGTGCTGCCGGTTTGGCAGCAGGCGCCGGGGCCGGAGCTTGGGGCGGTTCGATGGCGGGCGGCGCGGTGTCGACGGCCTCGAACAGCATCGGAATCTGTTCCTGTTCACCGTCATCGACCGTGTCGGTCAGCAGTGGCGGTTGCAGGTTGTCATCGCCGAGCAACTGGCGGATCGATTCGAGATCGTCCAGCAGGTGCGCAGGCTTTTGCAGCGGTTTTGGAGTGTCCATCGGCGTACTCAGAGTCGCTGTAAACGGTGATCTTGCAGAGGATAGCCCTGTTCGCGGTAGAAACGGAAACTCTCCCGTGCCGCCGCGCGAATCACCGGATCTTCCACCACCACTTCCGCCACGCGGGCGAATTGGCTGGCGAAGGCCGGGACTTTCAGGTCGAGGTTGACCAGCAGGTCCTGATGCGCGCCGCAGTCAGCGCCCACTCCCAGCACGATCAAACCGTCCGGTTCGCTCTCGGCAGGGCCGTGGGGCACGAACGTTTCGCCCTTGAACGCCCACAGGCGCGCATCGAGATCGTCACACTGGGCAGCATCGCTGCAATGCAGGTAGATGCGATGACCCATGCGCCAGGCTTTCTCGGTGAGCTTGCAGGCAAAATCCAGGCGAGCCGAAGGATCGGCGCTGGGCAGGATATAGAAGTCGACTTTGGTCATTGCGGTTCCTGAGCCTTGAGCGGCGTCACCGTAAAGTGACGCCGCCCAGGTTCATCGGTTTCAGGCTTTGGCGCGGTCCAGCAGGTATTGGGTCAGCAGCGGCACCGGACGACCGGTGGCGCCCTTGTCCTTGCCGCCGCTGGTCCATGCGGTGCCCGCGATGTCCAGGTGCGCCCAGTTGAGGTTCTTGGTGAAGCGCGACAGGAAGCACGCAGCGGTGATGGTGCCGGCCTTCGGCCCGCCAATGTTGGCGATGTCGGCGAACGGGCTGTCCAGTTGCTCCTGGTATTCGTCGAACAGCGGCAGTTGCCAGGCACGGTCGTCAGCGGCTTTACCGGCGCTGAGCAGTTGCCCGATCAGCTCGTCGTTGTTGCCCAGCAGGCCCGAAGTGTGGGCGCCCAGTGCAACCACGCAGGCACCGGTCAGGGTGGCGATGTCGATCACGGCTTGCGGCTTGAAGCGCTCGGAGTAGGTCAGCGCGTCGCACAGCACCAGACGGCCTTCGGCGTCGGTGTTGAGGATTTCCACGGTCTGGCCGCTCATGGTGGTGACGATGTCGCCCGGACGCGAAGCAGTGCCGCTCGGCATGTTTTCGGCGCAGGCGAGGATGCACACCAGGTTGATCGGCAGCTTCAGCTCGAGCACCGCACGCAGGGTGCCGAACACGCTGGCGGCGCCGCCCATGTCGTATTTCATCTCGTCCATGCCGGCGCCCGGCTTGAGGCTGATACCGCCGGTGTCGAAGGTGATGCCTTTACCGACCAGCGCGTAAGGCTTCTCGGACTTCTTGCCACCGTTGTATTGCATGACGATCAGGCGCGGCGGCTGGGCGCTGCCCTGGCCGACGGCGTAGAACGAACCCATGCCCAGCGCTTTGATCTTCTTCTCGTCGAGGACTTCGACTTTCAGATCCTTGAACTCTTTGCCGAGGTTCTTGGCTTGCTCGCCAAGGAACGTCGGGTGACAGATGTTCGGCGGCAGGTTGCCCAACGTGCGGGTGAAGGCCATGCCGTTGGCGATCGCGGTGGCGTGGGTCACGGCGCGCTGCACTTCAGCTTGGGCGGCCTTGATGGTCAGCAGGGTGATTTTCTTCAGGGCGCGCGGTTCGGCTTTCTGGCTCTTGAACTGGTCGAAAGTGTATTCGCCGTCCACCAGGGTTTCCGCCAGCAGACGGGTCTTGCCGTAGCTGTCGCGGTTTTTGACGATGATTTCATCCAGGGCCAGTACGGCGTCGCTGCCGCCCAGACCTTTCAGGGTATTGAGGATGCCGGCAACGATTTTGCGGAACGGACGGTCGCCCAGTTCTTCATCCTTGCCCACGCCGACCAGCAGCACGCGCTCGGCCTTGAGGTTCGGCAGGCTGTGCAGCAGCAGGCTTTGACCGACCTTGCCGGCCAGATCGCCACGCTTGAGTACGGCGCTGATCGCGCCGCCGCTCAGCTCGTCGACCTGTCTGGCGGCCACGCCGAGTTTGCGGCCTTCGCCGACGGCAACCACCAGGGTGGCGGTTTTCAACGTTTCTGGGCTAACGCTTTTTACAACCAGTTCCATGTCCGGATCCCTGAATGAATGGTCAACACACAGGCGTTCGACGGTGTCCGCAGTCGCCTGCTTATAGATAGAAGAGACGCAGGCCAGTGCCTGCGACAAAGGCGGCAGTTTGAACCTCGCTCCCTGCGCCTGACAACCCTCGGCGGCACGATCTTCAACCGATTACACGCTTGGGTGAGTGTGCGCAGTGACAGGCGCCCTCAATCACAGGATAATGCCGCATCTTTTTTCGACGGCTCTGCCTTGCGGGCCGCTTGAAACGTTTGCTTGTTTGGCCGCCTTAGCCTGACAACCCTGGAGTGTCTGGTTTGATCGTCTTCCGTTATCTGTCCCGTGAAGTGATGTTGACCCTGAGCGCCGTCAGCGCCGTGCTGCTGGTCATCATCATGAGCGGTCGCTTCATCAAATACCTTGCCCAGGCCGCTGCGGGCCAACTCGATCCGGGATCGCTGTTCCTGATCATGGGTTACCGTCTGCCGGGTTTCATGCAACTGATCCTGCCATTGGGGCTGTTTCTCGGGATCCTGCTGGCTTACGGCCGGTTGTACCTCGAAAGCGAAATGACCGTGCTCTCGGCCACCGGCATGAGTCAGCAGCGTCTGCTGCGCATGACCCTGTTCCCGGCAACGCTGGTGGCACTGGTGGTCGCGTGGCTGAGCCTGAGCCTGGCCCCGCAGGGCGCCACCCAGTTTCAGCTGTTGCTGAACAAGCAGGACGCCCTGACCGAGTTCGATACCCTAGAGCCTGGCCGTTTTCAGGAGTTGCGTGACGGCACCCGGGTGACCTACACCGAAACGCTGACTGATGATCGCGTCAACCTCAGCGGCGTGTTCATCTCGCAGAAGAACCTCGGTTCCGATCAGAAAGACCGAGGGATTTCCGTGCTGGTGGCCGAGAAGGGCCGTCAGGAAATCCGTCCGGACGGCAACCGCTACCTGATCCTGCACAATGGCTATCGCTATGACGGCAGTCCGGGCCAGGCCGATTATCGTGCGATCAAATACGACACCTACGGCGTATTGCTGCCCAAACCTGATGCCAGTGACGAAGTCACCGACCGTGATGCGATCCCCACTTCGACCCTGCTGAGCAATGACGACGTGCGCTCCAAGGCCGAACTGCAATGGCGCCTTTCGCTGCCGTTGCTGGTATTCATCGTGACTCTGATGGCGGTGCCGCTGTCGCGGGTCAATCCGCGTCAGGGCCGTTTCCTGAAGCTGCTGCCGGCGATTCTTCTTTATATGGCTTACCTGACCATCCTGATTGCCGCCCGCGGCGCCCTCGAAAAAGGCAAGATCCCGTCGGGCCTCGGCTTGTGGTGGGTGCACGGGATCTTCCTGGTCATCGGTCTCGGCCTGCTGTACTGGGAGCCCATGCGCCTGAAACTGGCCAGTCGTCGCAGCGCTGCGCTGGAGGTGGCCCGTGGTTAAACTCGACCGCTACATCGGCAGCAGTGTGTTCATGGCGATCATCGCCGTGCTGGCGATCATTCTGGGTCTGGCGACACTGTTCGCTTTCATCGACGAGATGGGCGACGTCAGCGATACCTATACGCTGACCGATGTGCTGAGCTTCGTCATCCTCACCGCGCCACGTCGCTTGTATGAAATGCTGCCGATGGCCGCGCTGATCGGCTGTCTGATCGGCCTCGGCAGTCTGGCCAGCAGCAGTGAGCTGACGGTCATGCGTGCGGCGGGTGTGTCCATCGGGCGCATCGTCTGGGCGGTCATGAAGCCAATGCTGGTGCTGATGCTGGCCGGCGTGCTGATTGGCGAGTACGTGGCCCCGGCCACCGAAAGCATGGCCCAGGCCAATCGCTCGCTGGCGCAAGGCAGCGGCGACGCGCAGAGCGCCAAGCACGGCATGTGGCACCGTCAGGGTGAGGAGTTCATCCATATCAACGCCGTGCAACCCAACGGCCTGTTGTATGGCGTGACCCGCTATCACTTCGACAAAGAACGCCACCTGCTGAGCTCCAGTTTCGCCAAACGTGCGGATTTCGACGGCAAGCGCTGGCTGCTCACCGACGTAGCTACCACGGTTTTCCACGAACGCAGTACCGAAGTGGTGAACGCGCCGAGCGAGGAGTGGGACGTGTCGCTGAGTCCGCAATTGCTCAACACGGTGGTGATGGCGCCTGAAGCACTGTCCATTTCCGGTCTGTGGGGCTATATCCACTATCTGGCGGATCAGGGCCTGAGCAACGGTCGTTACTGGCTGGCATTTTGGGTCAAGGTGTTGCAGCCGCTGGTCACCGCCGCACTGGTGCTGATGGCGATTTCCTTCATTTTCGGTCCGTTGCGCTCGGTCACCCTCGGTCAGCGGGTGTTCACCGGTGTGCTGGTGGGCTTCACCTTCCGCATCGTCCAGGATTTGCTCGGTCCATCAAGCCTGGTGTTCGGTTTCTCGCCGCTGTTCGCGGTGCTGGTGCCGGCCACGGTCTGTGCGCTGGCAGGCGTCTGGTTGTTGCGACGGGCCGGTTGATGGCCGCGTTGTTGCCAATGCTTTAATCGCGAAAACGCCTCGGTCGACAGATCGGGGCGTTTTCGTATGCAATCCGGGTGACAGGCGAACGTGACGCTTGCGCCGTGTATCAGGTACAATTCCCGGCTATTTTTCGGCGGGCCAAGCCTGCAGCCTTTTTGAGTGTTGATCCGTGAGTGATTTGAGTCATATCCGCAATTTCTCCATCATCGCCCACATTGACCATGGCAAGTCGACGCTGGCTGACCGTTTCATCCAGATGTGCGGTGGCCTGGCCGAGCGTGAAATGGAAGCCCAGGTACTGGATTCCATGGATCTGGAGCGCGAACGCGGGATCACCATCAAGGCCCACAGCGTTACTCTCTATTACAAAGCCAAAGATGGCGTCACCTACCAGCTGAACTTCATTGACACCCCGGGCCACGTCGACTTCACCTACGAAGTCAGCCGTTCCCTGGCGGCGTGTGAAGGTGCGTTGCTGGTGGTCGATGCCGGTCAGGGTGTTGAAGCCCAGTCCGTGGCCAACTGCTACACCGCGATCGAGCAGGGCCTCGAAGTCATGCCGGTGCTGAACAAGATCGACCTGCCACAGGCCGAGCCGGACCGCGTCAAGGACGAGATCGAGAAGATCATCGGCATCGACGCCACCGACGCCGTCACCTGCAGCGCCAAAACCGGCCTGGGTGTCGACGAAGTGCTCGAGCGTCTGGTCGCGACCATTCCTGCGCCGACCGGCAACATCGAAGATCCGCTGCAAGCGTTGATCATCGACTCCTGGTTCGACAACTACCTGGGCGTTGTCTCCCTGGTGCGCGTGCGTCATGGCCGCGTGAAGAAGGGCGACAAGATTCTGGTGAAATCCACCGGCAAGATCCACCTGGTCGACAGCGTCGGTGTGTTCAACCCGAAACACACCGCCACCGCTGACCTCAAGGCCGGTGAAGTGGGCTTCATCATTGCCAGCATCAAGGACATTCACGGTGCGCCGGTCGGTGACACCCTGACCCTGAGCTCGACTCCGGATGTCCCGGTGCTGCCCGGCTTCAAACGCATTCAGCCACAGGTTTACGCCGGTCTGTTCCCGGTCAGCTCCGACGACTTCGAGGACTTCCGCGAAGCGCTGCAGAAACTGACCCTGAACGACTCGTCGCTGCAGTACACCCCGGAAAGTTCCGATGCACTGGGCTTCGGCTTCCGTTGCGGCTTCCTCGGCATGCTGCACATGGAGATCATCCAGGAGCGCCTGGAGCGCGAATACGACCTGGACCTGATCACCACCGCGCCAACGGTAATTTTCGAGCTGGTGCTGAAAACCGGTGAAACGATTTACGTCGACAACCCATCCAAGCTTCCGGATGTGTCGGCGATCGAAGACATGCGCGAGCCAATCGTGCGTGCCAACATCCTGGTTCCGCAGGAGCACCTGGGTAACGTCATCACCCTGTGCATCGAGAAACGCGGCGTACAGGTCGACATGCTGTTCCTCGGCAATCAGGTGCAGGTCACTTATGACTTGCCGATGAACGAAGTGGTCCTGGACTTCTTCGACCGCCTCAAATCCACCAGTCGCGGCTATGCTTCGCTGGATTACCATTTCGATCGTTACCAATCGGCTAATCTGGTGAAACTGGACGTGCTGATCAACGGTGACAAGGTCGACGCCCTGGCGTTGATCGTGCACCGTGACAATTCGCACTTCAAAGGTCGCCAGTTGACCGAGAAGATGAAAGAACTGATTCCTCGTCAGATGTTCGACGTGGCCATCCAGGCTGCCATTGGCGGTCAGATCGTCGCCCGGACCACCGTCAAGGCACTCAGAAAGAACGTATTGGCCAAATGCTACGGCGGTGACGTAAGCCGTAAGAAAAAGCTGCTTGAAAAGCAAAAGGCCGGTAAGAAACGCATGAAGCAGGTCGGCAACGTGGAAATTCCACAAGAAGCCTTCCTTGCCGTGCTCAGGTTGGAATAGTCAGGTCCTATGTCACTAAATTTCCCGCTGTTGCTGGTCATCGCCGTGTTCGTCTGCGGCCTGTTGGCGTTGCTCGATCTGCTGTTCCTGGCGCCGCGTCGGCGTGCTGCCATTGCCTCTTATCAAGGCAGTGTCAGCCAGCCCGAGCCCGTGGTGGTCGAGAAGCTGAACAAAGAGCCGTTGCTGGTTGAATACGGCAAGTCGTTCTTTCCGGTGCTGTTCATCGTGCTGGTGCTGCGTTCGTTCCTGGTGGAACCGTTCCAGATCCCGTCCGGCTCGATGAAACCGACCCTGGACGTCGGCGACTTCATTCTGGTGAACAAGTTTTCTTACGGGATCCGCCTGCCGGTGATCGACAAGAAAGTCATCGAAGTCGGTGATCCACAGCGTGGCGATGTGATGGTGTTCCGCTACCCGAGCGACCCGAACGTCAACTACATCAAGCGTGTAGTCGGCCTGCCGGGCGATACGGTGCGTTACACCGCTGACAAGCGTCTGTTCGTCAATGGCGAGTCGATTGCCGAGCAACTGGTCGGCTCCGAGCCGGGCACGCTGGGCAGCGCGGAACTCTACAAGGAAAAACTCGGCGCCGCCGAGCACCTGATCCGCAAGGAAATGAGCCGCTACCGCGCTACGCCGGACCATACCTGGACCGTGCCGGCCGGGCACTACTTCATGATGGGCGACAACCGCGACAACTCTAACGACAGTCGCTACTGGGATGACCCGAACATTCCCAAGGATCTGCTGGGCATGGTTCCCGACCAGAATATCGTCGGCAAAGCCTTCGCTGTCTGGATGAGCTGGCCGGAACCGAAACTCAGCCACCTGCCGAATTTCTCGCGGGTTGGCCTGATCAAGTAATCAAACACGGCGCTGTTGACCACAGCGCCGAATGCATTTCTGGAGTCGACACAAATCGGCTCCGGGGCATGAAGCCACGATATTCAGGATGTAATTTTTGAACACAGCGTTAATTGTCCCAGGCCTGCGCCGTACCCCGGCGATGGCGGTGGAATCCAGCCACGAACTCAGCGTGGGTAAACCGTGAGCGTTTCTCTAAGCCGTCTCGAGCGCCAGCTCGGTTATACCTTCAAGGATCAGGAGCTGATGCTGCTGGCCCTCACGCACCGCAGCTTTGCCGGGCGTAACAACGAACGCCTGGAATTCCTCGGCGATGCCATCCTCAATTTCGTCGCCGGCGAGGCGTTGTTCGATCGCTTCCCGCTGGCCCGCGAAGGCCAGTTGTCGCGTTTGCGCGCACGCCTGGTGAAGGGTGAGACACTGGCCGTGCTGGCCCGTGGTTTCGACTTGGGCGATTACCTGCGTCTGGGTTCGGGCGAACTGAAAAGCGGTGGCTTCCGTCGCGAATCGATTCTGGCCGATGCCCTCGAAGCGCTGATCGGTGCGATCTACCTCGATGCCGGCATGGATGTCGCCCGCGAGCGCGTACTGGCCTGGCTGGCCGGCGAGTTCGAAGGTCTGACGCTGGTCGACACCAACAAGGATCCCAAGACCCGTCTGCAGGAACACCTGCAATCGCGCGGTTGCGAACTGCCACGCTACGAAGTGGTGGACATCCAGGGTGAGCCGCACTGCCGTACCTTCTTCGTCGAGTGCGAAGTTGTCTTATTGAATGAAAAAAGCCGGGGTCAGGGTGTGAGCCGTCGTATTGCCGAACAGGTAGCGGCCGCCGCAGCACTGATTGCCCTGGGCGTGGAGAATGGCAATGACTGATACAAACGCAACTCGCTGTGGCTACGTTGCCATCGTCGGCCGTCCCAACGTCGGTAAGTCGACGCTGCTGAACCACATCCTCGGCCAGAAGCTCGCGATCACCTCGCGCAAGCCGCAGACCACTCGCCACAACATGCTCGGGATCAAGACCGAGGGTGACGTGCAGGCGATCTATGTCGACACCCCCGGCATGCACAAGGGTGGCGAAAAGGCGCTGAACCGCTACATGAACAAGACCGCTTCGGCGGCGTTGAAAGACGTCGACGTGGTGATCTTCGTGGTCGACCGCACCAAGTGGACCGAAGAAGACCAGATGGTCCTGGAGCGCGTGCAGTACGTGACCGGCCCGCTGATCGTCGCGCTGAACAAGACCGACCGCATCGAAGACAAGGCCGAGCTGATGCCGCATCTGTCGTGGTTGCAGGAACAGCTGCCGAACGCGCAGATCATCCCGATTTCCGCGCAGCACGGGCACAACCTCGACGCGCTGGAAAAGGTCATCGCCGATCATCTGCCGGAGAACGATCACTTCTTCCCGGAAGACCAGATCACCGACCGCAGCAGCCGTTTCCTCGCCGCCGAACTGGTGCGCGAGAAAATCATGCGCCAGATGGGTGCCGAGCTGCCGTACCAGATCACCGTCGAGATCGAAGAGTTCAAGCAGCAGGGCAAGACCCTGCACATCCATGCGCTGATCCTCGTCGAACGTGACGGCCAGAAGAAGATCATCATTGGCGACAAGGGCGAGCGCATCAAACGCATCGGCACCGAAGCGCGCAAGGACATGGAGCTGCTGTTCGACTCCAAGATCATGCTCAACCTGTGGGTCAAGGTGAAGGGCGGCTGGTCCGACGACGAGCGTGCACTGCGTTCGCTGGGTTACGGCGACCTGTAATAGCGGTTTTCTGATCCTTCAGAGACCCCCCTGTGGGAGCGGGCTTGCTCGCGAATGCGCAGTGTCAGTCGACATATACTTTGACTGATTCACCGCATTCGCGAGCAAGCCCGCTCCCACAGTAGTTTTGGGTTGTGTGCAAAACCGCGTTTCTTCATCGAGAACTTCATGTCGCAAACCCCGCCTCCCGCCCAACTCGCCTACGTCCTGCATTCGCGCGCCTACCGCGAAACCAGCGCGCTGGTCGACTTCCTCACGCCGCAAGGTCGGCTGCGGGCGGTGTTGCGCAGTGCGCGGGGCAAGGCCGGGACACTGGCGCGACCGTTCGTGCCGCTGGAAGTCGAGTTTCGTGGCAAGGGTGAGCTGAAGAATGTCGGGCGCATGGAAAGTGCCGGTAATGCGACCTGGATGGTCGGCGAGGCGCTGTTCAGCGGCCTCTATCTCAATGAACTGCTGATCCGCCTGCTGCCCGCCGAAGACCCGCACCCGGCGGTGTTCGATCACTATGCTGCCACGCTGTTGGCGCTGGCCGAAGGTCGCCCGCTGGAGCCGTTGTTGCGCTCCTTTGAATGGCGCCTGCTGGACGATCTCGGTTACGGCTTCTCCCTGAACACCGATATCCACAGCGAACCGGTCGCGCCGGACGGTCTCTATCGCCTGCAAGTGGATGCCGGGCTTGAGCGGGTCTACCTGCTGCAACCGGGCTTGTTCAACGGCGTTGAATTACTGGCCATGGCTGAAGCCGATTGGTCCGCCCCCGGCGCACTGTCGGCGGCCAAGCGTCTGATGCGTCAGGCACTGGCCGTTCATCTGGGCGGTCGCCCCCTAGTCAGCCGCGAGCTCTTTCGCAAGCCCTGATATGCTGTGCGCCGAATCTTTCCCTTCAGGAGCGCATCCGTGACCACCAGCAATCGCATTCTTCTTGGCGTGAACATCGACCACGTCGCCACCCTGCGTCAGGCCCGTGGCACGCGCTACCCGGATCCGGTCAAGGCTGCGCTGGACGCGGAAGAGGCGGGCGCCGACGGCATCACCGTGCACCTGCGCGAAGACCGCCGGCACATTCAGGAGCGCGACGTGTTGCTGCTCAAGGATGTGCTGCAGACTCGCATGAACTTTGAAATGGGCGTCACCGAAGAAATGATGGCGTTCGCCGAGCGCATCCGTCCGGCGCACATCTGTCTGGTGCCGGAAACCCGTCAGGAACTGACCACTGAAGGCGGCCTGGACGTAGCGGGGCAGGAGGAACGCATCAGGGCAGCGGTCGAGCGCCTGTCGAAGATCGGTAGCGAAGTGTCGCTGTTCATCGATGCCGACGAACGCCAGATCGCTGCGTCGAAGCGCGTCGGTGCGCCGGCCATCGAGCTGCACACCGGGCGCTACGCCGACGCCGAGACCCCGACCGAAGTCGCTGAAGAGTTGAAACGCGTGGCGGACGGCGTGGCGTTTGGTCTGGCGCAAGGCCTGATCGTCAATGCCGGGCATGGCCTGCATTATCACAACGTCGAAGCCGTGGCGGCGATCAAGGGCATCAACGAACTGAACATCGGCCATGCGCTGGTGGCGCATGCGTTGTTCGTCGGGTTCAAGTCGGCAGTGTCCGAGATGAAGGCGCTGATTCTGGCGGCTGCCAAGGCTTAACAATCAACACAAAACCCCTGTAGGAGTGAGCCTGCTCGCGATAGCAGTGTGTCAGACACCATCACCTTGGCTGACACATCGCTATCGCGAGCAGGCTCACTCCTACAATTGATTTGGGGTGCTGATTAGAGCGGCGCAGGCTCCTGCGCCGGCTTGGTCTTGTCGATACCGGGCACATGCAGATTGCCCTCGGCCACCTGATCGCCTTCAAGCTGCGGCTGGGTCACCCAGGTCAGGATGTCGTAGTAGCGACGGATGTTCGCTACGAAATGCACCGGTTCGCCGCCCCGGGCGTAGCCGTAGCGGGTCTTGCTGTACCACTGCTTCTGCGACAGGCGCGGCAGCATCTTCTTCACGTCCAGCCACTTGTCCGGGTTCAGGCCCTCGCGGGACGCCAGTTTGCGTGCGTCATCGAGGTGACCGCTGCCGACGTTGTACGCCGCCAGCGCGAACCAGGTGCGGTCCGGCTCCTGAATCGACTCGTCGAGCTGATCCTTCATGTAGGCCAGGTACTTGGCGCCGCCCATGATGCTCTGCTTGGGATCGAGACGGTTCGATACGCCCATGGCCTGAGCGGTGTTCTGGGTCAGCATCATCAGGCCGCGCACGCCGGTTTTCGACGTGACCGCCGGTTGCCACAGCGATTCCTGATAACCGATAGCCGCCAGCAGGCGCCAGTCGACTTTCTCTTTCTTGGCGTAGGTCTTGAAGTGCTGTTCGTATTTGGGCAGACGCTGCTGCAAGTGCTGGGCGAAGGTAGTGGCGCCCATGTAGCCGAGGACATCGACGTGGCCGTAATAGCGGTCTTTCAGGCGCTGCAGGGTGCCGTTCTTTTGCACCTTGTCGAGGTAGGCATTGATCTCGTTGAGCAGGCTGTTGTCTTCGCCGGCGGCCACTGCCCAGCTCTGGCTGCGCGCATCGCCGAGGTCGAAGGCCACGCGGATGTTGGTGAAGTACACCTGGTTCATCGCCACTTCGTTGGAGTCGACGAGCGTCAGGTCGATCTGGCCTTCATCGACCATGCGCAACAGGTCGACCACTTCAACGGCGTCGGACTCTTCGTATTCGATGCCGGGAAATTTCTTTTTCAGCTCCGCCAGCTGTTCGGCGTGGGTGCTGCCCTTGAGCACCATGATCTTCTTGCCGACCAGATCGGCCGGGTCGGTCGGTCGCGACTGGCCGTTGCGATAGATGATCTGTGGGGTGACTTCGAGGTAGGAGTGGGAGAAGCGCACCTGTTTCTTGCGCTCCTCGCTGCTGACCAGGCCGGCCGCGGCCAGCACCGGGCCGTTCGGCTTGCCGATCTGGTTGAACAGGTCATCGAGGTTGTCGGCGGTCTCGATCTTCAGCTCGACCCCCAAATCGTCGGCGAAGCGCTTCACCAGCTCGTATTCGAAGCCGGTTTCACCGCTGCGATCCTGGAAGTAGGTGGCGGGGCTGTTACGGGTAATCACCCGCAGCACACCATCCTCCTTTACGCGCTCGAGTGTGTTGGGTTTATCAACACAACCACCGAGCATCAGGAAGAGTCCGGTTGCGATCAGCCATTTGGCGTACCGCGGACGCAAAGCCGTTGGGAAAAACATCTGCGCAGTATACGCAAACGGCTGCGGGCGCCATATCTCGACAGTGAAGGGCTTGTCTGCTAGAGATCACAAAACCGCACGAAACCCCGCAGGAATGGGGCTGAACGGCATTTTGTGACAGAAAAAATAAGCGCTGCTCGCACACCCTCGAAATTTGACTTCAAAGGCAGAAACACAGATTGATATCCGAGTGCAACCGTGCGTAGCGTTTCGGGTGATGTTGAGGGCGGTTTAGGCTAGAATGCACGGCCTCAAAGCACACCCCTTCCCGAGGCTGTCCCGAAGATGTTGATCCTGCGCGGCGCTCCTGCCCTTTCTGCCTTTCGCCACAGCAAACTCCTTGAGCAACTGAGCCAGAAGGTTCCAGCTGTCAGTGGCCTGTATGCTGAATTCGCTCACTTCGCCGAAGTCACCGGCGTCCTGACCGGCGACGAACAGCAGGTGCTTGCGCGCCTTCTGAAGTACGGCCCAAGCGTTCCGGTACAAGAGCCGACCGGTCGTCTGTTTCTGGTGTTGCCGCGTTTCGGCACCATCTCGCCTTGGTCGAGCAAGGCCAGCGACATCGCCCGCAACTGCGGCCTGAGCAAGATCCAGCGCCTGGAGCGCGGCATCGCGTTCTACGTGGCCGGCCAGTTCAGCGACACCGAAGCCCAGCAAATCGCCGACGTGCTGCATGACCGCATGACCCAGATCGTTCTGGGCAACCTGGAACAGGCCGCCGGTCTGTTCAGCCACGCCGAGCCGAAGCCGCTGACCGCGATCGACATCCTTGGCGGTGGTCGCGCCGCGCTGGAAAAAGCCAACACCGAACTCGGTCTGGCCCTGGCCGAAGACGAGATCGACTATCTGGTCAACGCTTTCAACGGTCTCAAGCGCAACCCGCACGACATCGAACTGATGATGTTCGCCCAGGCCAACTCCGAGCACTGCCGCCACAAGATCTTCAACGCCAGTTGGGATATTGACGGCGAGAGCCAGGAAAAAAGCCTGTTCGGCATGATCAAGAACACCTATCAGATGCACAGCGAAGGCGTGCTGTCCGCTTACAAGGACAACGCCTCGGTGATCGTCGGCAACGTCGCCGGCCGCTTCTTCCCGGATCCGGAAACCCGCCAGTACGGCGCGGTGCAGGAGCCGGTGCACATTCTGATGAAGGTCGAAACCCACAACCACCCGACCGCGATTGCCCCGTTCCCGGGCGCGTCCACCGGTTCCGGTGGCGAGATCCGCGACGAAGGTGCAACCGGTCGTGGCGCCAAACCGAAGGCTGGTCTGACCGGTTTCACCGTATCCAACCTGCAGATCCCGGGCTTCGAACAGCCGTGGGAAGTGCCGTATGGCAAGCCTGAGCGCATCGTTACCGCGCTGGACATCATGATCGAAGGCCCGCTGGGCGGCGCCGCGTTCAACAACGAATTCGGGCGTCCGGCCCTGACTGGCTACTTCCGTACCTTCGAACAGTCGATCACCACCCCGCACGGTGACGAAGTTCGTGGCTACCACAAGCCGATCATGCTCGCCGGCGGCATGGGCAACATCCGTGAAGAACACGTCAAGAAAGGCGAGATTCTGGTCGGCTCCAAGCTGATCGTGCTCGGCGGCCCGGCCATGCTCATCGGTCTGGGCGGCGGTGCTGCGTCCTCGATGGCCACCGGCACCAGTTCGGCGGATCTCGACTTCGCTTCCGTACAGCGTGAAAACCCTGAGATGGAACGTCGCTGCCAGGAAGTCATCGACCGTTGCTGGCAACTGGGCGACAAGAACCCGATCAGCTTCATCCACGACGTGGGCGCGGGCGGTCTGTCCAACGCCTTCCCGGAACTGGTCAACGACGGCGACCGCGGTGGCCGTTTCGAACTGCGCAACATTCCCAACGACGAGCCGGGCATGGCCCCGCACGAAATCTGGTCCAACGAATCGCAGGAACGTTACGTTCTGGCGGTCGGTCCGGCCGACTTCGAGCGCTTCAAGGCGATCTGCGAACGCGAGCGTTGCCCGTTCGCCGTGGTCGGCGAAGCCACTGCCGAGCCACAACTGACCGTGACCGACAGCCACTTCGGCAACAACCCGGTGGACATGCCACTGGAAGTGTTGCTGGGCAAGGCCCCGCGCATGCACCGTTCGGTGGTTCGCGAAGCCGAGCTGGGCGATGATTTCGATCCGTCGAACCTCGACGTCAGCGAGTCCATCGAGCGCGTCCTGCATCACCCGGCCGTGGCGAGCAAAAGCTTCCTGATCACCATCGGCGACCGCACCATCACTGGCCTCGTGGCCCGTGACCAGATGGTTGGCCCATGGCAGGTTCCGGTGGCCGACGTCGCAGTTACCGCCACCAGTTTCGACGTCTACACCGGTGAAGCGATGGCGATGGGCGAGCGGACTCCGCTGGCGTTGCTGGACGCTCCGGCGTCGGGCCGCATGGCCATCGGCGAAACCCTGACCAACATTGCCGCCTCGCGCATCAACAAGATCTCCGACATCAAACTGTCGGCGAACTGGATGTCCGCCGCCGGCCATCCGGGCGAAGACGCGCGTCTGTACGACACCGTGAAAGCGGTCGGCATGGAACTGTGCCCTGAGCTGGGCATCACCATTCCGGTCGGCAAGGACTCGATGTCCATGGCCACCCGCTGGAACGACAACGGTGAAGAAAAAACCGTGACCTCGCCGATGTCGCTGATCGTGACCGGTTTCGCGCCAGTGGCTGACATCCGTCAGACCCTGACCCCGGAACTGCGCATGGACAAGGGCACCACCGACCTGATCCTGATCGACCTCGGTCGTGGTCAGAACCGTATGGGTGCTTCGATCCTTGCTCAGGTTCACGGCAAGCTCGGCAAGCAGGCTCCGGACGTCGATGACGCCGAAGACCTGAAAGCCTTCTTCGCGGTGATCCAGGGCCTCAACGCCGACGGTCACCTGCTGGCTTACCACGACCGTTCCGACGGTGGTCTGCTGACCTCCGTGGTGGAAATGGCGTTCGCCGGCCACTGCGGTCTGAGCCTGAACCTGGACAGCGTTGCCGAAAACTCGGCCGAAATCGCCGCGATCCTGTTCAACGAAGAACTGGGTGCAGTGATCCAGGTTCGTCAGGACGCCACCCCGGACATCCTCGCGCAGTTCAGCGCGGCCGGTCTGGGTGACTGCGTGTCGGTGATCGGTCAGCCGATGAACAATGGCCAGATCAACATCACCTTCAACGGTGACACCGTGTTCGAAGGCCAGCGTCGTCTGCTGCAACGTCAGTGGGCCGAGACCAGCTACCAGATCCAGCGTCTGCGCGACAACGCCGACTGCGCCGAGCAAGAGTTCGACGCGCTGCTGGAAGAAGACAATCCAGGCCTGAGCGTCAAGCTGAGCTACGACGTCAACCAGGACATCGCCGCGCCTTACATCAAGAAAGGCATCCGCCCACAGGTTGCCGTGCTGCGTGAGCAGGGCGTCAACGGTCAGGTGGAAATGGCGGCAGCATTCGACCGCGCCGGTTTCAACGCGATCGACGTGCACATGAGCGACATTCTCGCCGGCCGTGTCGACCTGAACGAGTTCAAAGGTCTGGTGGCCTGCGGTGGTTTCTCCTACGGCGACGTCCTCGGCGCCGGTGAAGGCTGGGCCAAGTCGGCCCTGTTCAACAGCCGTGCCCGCGATGCGTTCCAGGGGTTCTTCGAGCGTAACGACAGCTTCACCCTCGGCGTGTGCAACGGTTGCCAGATGATGTCCAACCTGCACGAGCTGATCCCGGGCAGCGAGTTCTGGCCGCACTTCGTGCGCAACCGCTCCGAGCAGTTCGAAGCGCGCGTGGCGATGGTGCAGATCCAGGAGTCGAACTCGATCTTCCTGCAGGGCATGGCCGGTTCGCGCATGCCGATTGCCATCGCTCACGGTGAAGGCCATGCCGAATTCGAAAGCGAAGAGGCGTTGCTGGAGGCCGATCTGTCCGGTTGCGTGGCGATGCGTTTCGTCGACAACCACGGCAAGGTCACCGAAGCCTACCCGGCCAACCCGAACGGTTCGCCGCGCGGGATCACCGGTCTCACCAGCCGCGACGGTCGTGTGACGATCATGATGCCGCACCCGGAGCGTGTGTTCCGTGCGGTGCAGAACTCGTGGCGTTCGGAAGACTGGACCGAGGATGCTCCTTGGATGCGCATGTTCCGTAACGCGCGCGTCTGGGTGAACTAAGGCCTGTGTACAAGCTGGCGTTTTTTGTTCCTGACAGTCATGTCGAGGTGGTCAAGGGGGCTGTGTTCGCTGCCGGTGGTGGGCGGATCGGTGACTATGACCACTGTGCGTGGCAGGTGCTCGGTCTGGGCCAGTTTCGTCCGTTGGATGGCAGTCAGCCGTTTATTGGGCAAGCGGGGCAGGTTGAGCAAGTTGAGGAATGGAAGGTTGAGCTTGTCGTTTGTGACGAGTTGATTCGTGATGTGGTGGCGGCTTTGAAGTTGAGCCACCCTTACGAGACGCCGGCTTATGAGGTGTGGCGGTTGGAGGATTTCTGATCTTTTTGCCGCTGGAACGGGAAACCCGCAGATGAGTGATCGTCTGCGGGTTTTTTGTTGGCTGCGATTTGCTTTTCTGTAGGAGTGAGCCTGCTCGCGATGGCGCCCTGACAGGCGACCATGCTCTGTCTGATTGAGTGAATATCCGTTTCTGCGGGTGCTGCGGCTGGCGGTTTCGCTCTTACAGCGAGTCACTTTTGACAAACGCCTCAAAAGTAACCAAAAAGTCTTGCTCCTGCGTTCGGTCCGCTCGCTGAGGCTCGGGGTCCCTTCGCTCCGGGATCGATCCGGGCGCAGCGCCTCCGGTTTGCTTCGCTGCACCTCCTCTCGCTGTGTTTGGCTGCGCCAAACGGTCGCTGCGCTCCCACCCCCGGATCAATCCCTCCACTCAGCCTTCCGACGTCGCCCGTGGATCAAGATCAAGAGCGACAGCCGAGCTTGCGCTCATCCTGGAGTGGGGTGGCTTCGCCGCATGGTGTGTGCGCTTGCTAAATTGTAGGAGCCAGCCTGCTGGCGATGGTGGCCTGACAGCCGACCAATCTCTACCTGAATACACCGGGTTCAAACTGTGGGAGCGGGCTTGCTCGCGAAGGCGTCCTGCCAGCTCACGGATCCATCGCAGATGTACTCAACCTCTGTGGGAGCCTGGCTTGCCAGCGATGGCGGCCTGACAGCCGACCAATCTCTACCTGAATACACCGGGTTGAAATTGTGGGAGAGGGCTTGCTCGCGAAGGCGTCCTGATAGCTCACTGATCCATTGCAGATGTACTCAACCCCTGTGGGAGCCTGGCTTGCCAGCGATGGCGGCCTGACAGCCGACCAATCTCTACCTGAATACACCGGGTA
>NZ_JANLOG010000065.1:0-78804 GCF_025466205.1 Pseudomonas sp. 13B_3.2_Bac1 | reverse complement strand
GGCCCCCCCCCCCCCCCGCCCCCCCCCCCCCCCCCCGCTCCCACAGTTGGATTGGGTGTGGTCAGTTGGAGAGTGGTCAGCTGTCAGGCCGTCATCGCGAGCAGGCTCACTCCTACAGTTGGAATGGGTGTGGTCAGGTGGAGAGTGATCGGATGACAGGCCAGTTCCCACAGTTGGATTGGGTGTGGTCAGTTGGGGATTGGTCGGCTCGTAGGCCGCCATCGCTAGCAAGCCAGCTCCCACAGAAAAGCAAAGCAGTCCAGACAGACCGCATGCTTTTCACCACTCAACAGGATGAGCGCAAGCTCGGCTGCGGCTCTTGATCTTGCCGTGCCGGCCCCATCGGCAGGCTGAGTGGAGGGGTTTATCCGGGGGTGGGAGCGCAGCGACCGTTTGGCGCAGCCAAATGCATCGAGAGGAGGTGCAGCGAAGCAAACCGGAGGCGATGCCCCCGGATGAACCCCGCAACGAAGGAACCCGAGCCTAAGCGAGGGCCGAACGCCGGGGCCCAGACTTTTGGTTACTTTGGGGCGTTTGCCAAAGTGACTCGCCGTAAGGGCGAAACCGCCAGCAGCAACCCCCAAAGCAACGGATAAACACCCAACCCCCAAGAGCATGGTCGGCCCAAAGGCCGCCAAGACAACCCAAAACAGAAATGTTAGCGTGCTTGGCAATCAAGACAGCCGAGCCCAAGCCCGATGAAAAAAACAGTCCTGGCCTTCAGCCGCATCACCCCACCCATGATCGAACGGCTCCAGCAAGAGTTCGACGTCATCGTCCCCAACCCCAAGAACGGCGACATCAACGCCCAATTCAACGAAGCCCTCCCCCACGCCCACGGCCTGATCGGCGTCGGCCGCAAACTCGGCAAGGCCCAACTCGAAACCGCGACAAAACTGGAAGTGGTCTCAAGCGTGTCGGTCGGCTACGACAACTACGACCTCGCCTACTTCAATGAACGCGGAATCATGCTCACCAACACCCCGGACGTGCTCACCGAAAGCACCGCCGACCTCGCCTTCGCCCTGATCATGAGCAGCGCCCGCCGCGTCGCCGAACTCGACGCCTGGACCAAGGCTGGCCAGTGGCAGGCCAGTGTCGGCGCCCCGCTGTTCGGCTGCGACGTGCACGGCAAGACCCTGGGCATCGTCGGCATGGGCAACATCGGCGCCGCCGTCGCCCGCCGCGGACGCCTGGGCTTCAACATGCCGATCCTCTACAGCGGCAACAGTCGCAAGACTGAGCTGGAACAGCAACTCGGCGCACAGTTTCGCAGCCTCGACCAACTGCTGGCCGAAGCCGACTTCGTCTGCCTGGTAGTACCGCTCAGCGACAAGACCCGCCACCTGATCAGCCACCGCGAACTGGCGCTGATGAAACCGGGTGCGATTCTGGTCAACATCTCCCGTGGCCCGGTGGTCGACGAGCCGGCATTGATCGAAGCCCTGCAAAACAACCGCATCCGCGGCGCCGGTCTGGACGTCTACGAGAAAGAACCGCTGGCCGAATCGCCGCTGTTTCAGCTGAAAAACGCAGTGACATTGCCGCACATCGGCTCCGCTACGAATGAAACCCGCGAAGCCATGGCCAATCGCGCAATGGCCAACTTGCGCAGCGCTTTGCTCGGCGAGCGTCCACAGGATCTGGTGAACCCACAGGTCTGGCGCGGTTAAAAAACATCGGGCAAGTATCAAAAGATACTTGCCCGACAAGTTTCTCCCCGCACATGTTTTGAAATTCAACCCTGCACCGAAATAAAAACACCCGCTATAAACTCTCCTGACTTGTCGACTTCTCGATAAATATCATGGAGAACACTCACTTGAACACTCTGACCACGGATAAAATCATCCGCTTCAGCAAAGTCATACTGATGGGCTATATCAGTTTTTTTGGCTTGCTGGTGATGTACAGCAACTTCACTGACTATGCTTCAAACTATGAGTATGTCGGGCATGTTCTGAGCATGGACACTACCCAACACAACCTCAGCATCCGCTATCGCGCGATCACTTCCCCCATGCTTCACCACCGGATCTACTGGCTCATTATCACGCTGGAAGTGACCTACACCGCGTTTTGCCTGTTAGGCACTTATCATCTGTTGAAAAACATAAATGCTTCGAAAGAAAAATTTCACGAAGCAAAGCGGTTTTCAATCATCGGTTTATTGATCGCGCTGTTTATCTACTACTTGTGCCTGCAAGTAATCGGCGTTGAATGGTTTGACATGGATACTTCACAAACCTGGAACGCCAAGGACTGGGCACGACACATTGTCGACGTCCTATTTCCGCTGCTGATTTATATCGTCATAAGAGTCGAGCGCTGAAACAGCGCCCGACTCAATTCCCCATCAGGCCAACTTTCCCTGAGCCGGCACCTGTATTGCACGAGGTCTGCGGAACACCAGAATGTTCCCGAGCATGACCAACACCAGTCCGACCAGCGCCGGCGCAGTCCATTGATACCCTTCGGCAAACGCCGAGACGTTCAACGCCACCACCGGGAACAGTACCGTGCAATAGGCTGCGCGCTCCGGGCCCATGCGCCCGACCAGCGTCAGGTAGGCGGTGAAGCCAATCACCGAACCCGGGATCACCAGATACAGTAACGCCCCGACGTAACGCGGCGACCAGTCCATGTCGAACGGAATCCCTTTCACCAGGCACCACACCGACAACATCGCCGCGCCGTAGGCCATGCCCCAGGCATTGGTGGTCAACGGTTTCAGACCGGCCTTCTGCTGCAGGCTCGAGAGCATGTTGCCCGCCGAAAAACACAGGGTGCCGCACAGCGCCAGACCAAGCCCGAGCAACGTTTCAGGGCTGGCGTGATGGCCGGCCAGTTCCGGCCAGAACAGCATTCCCAGACCGAACAGGCCGAGCGCCCCGCCCATCAGCACGTTACGGGCGATGCGCTGACCGAAGAATACCCGTGCATTGAGCGCGTTCCACAAAGTGGCCGTGGAAAACACCACCGCGACCAGTCCGCTGGGAATCCACTGGCTGGCCGTCAGGAAGCACATGAAGTTGACGCAAAACAGGCACAAACCCTGCGCCACGCAGATCAGATGGCCGCGCCGATTCATCGGTTGCAGTCGCCGACTGAGCAGCAGCAATACGAACAGCACCAACGCAGCGAGGCCAAAGCGATAGACGATCGACACCGGAATCGCCACCACACCGAGTTGCCATTTCAGGGCAATCCAGGTGGTGCCCCAGATCAGCACGGTCAGCAGATACAGCGAAAGGTTCATGACGAGACTCCTGAGGACACGGGACACTCTGTGGCGAGCGAGCTTGCTCGCGCTGGGCTGCGAAGCGGCCCCGTTTCATGAGTGCTGCGCACTCGGCGGGAGCAAGCTCCCTCGCCACAGGTTTTACGTTTAACAGCGATTCAGGGTGCGGCAGCAAGGGTCGGGGCGCTTGCAGATTCTTGCGCTTTTGTCGCTCGACAGGCTGGCAGCGCGACGTCTACGGAGTAGGATGCAAGGCGTTGGAGAGAACCGAACATGGCCGCTATCGATACCCTGCAAGTCTTTCAAGCCCTCAACCGCTCGCCGAATGCGCGCCTTGTGCACAGCGCCGAGCTCGGTGACGGCTTGTCTGCGGCCCTGTGGACCAACCACCACGACGCCCAGGAATACGAAGCGCCGAGCCATCACACCCTGTCCTGCTACATCGCCGGCGGCACCGGCACTTTTCGTCGCGGGCAACCGGGACACAAGGGTGGGCCGGACAAGCTGTGCATCCTGCCGGCGGATCACGAATCCGGCTGGGTGATCAACGGTGATATCCGCCTCGCTCACCTGTATTTCAGCGCCGAACAATTTGCCCTCGGTTGCGTCACGCTGCTTGATCGCGAGCCGCGGGAGATGCAACTGCGCGAGCAGACCTTTCTGGAAGATCCGCAGCAGGCGCGACGTTTTCGCCAGTTACTGACGCTGAATTGGGAAGAGCCTGCCGAGCGCGTGCTGACCAGCAGCATTGCCCATGAATTGATCAGCCATACCTTGCTCAGCCAGGTCGGCGCCCGTCAGGGGTTGCGCCTCAAGGGTGGACTGGCGCCGCATCAGCGTCGGCAGTTGGTCGAGTTCATCGACAATCAGTTGGCCGAGCCGATCAGCCTCGGGCAACTGGCCGGATTGTGTGCGCTGTCGGAATACCACTTTGCCCGAATGTTTCGCGTGAGCTTTGGCTTGCCGCCGCATCAGTACGTGCTGGCGCGACGCTTGAGCCGGGCGCGGGAGTTGTTGCGCGGCACGGCGTTGCCGTTGGGGGAGATTGCGCTGGCGTGCGGGTTTGCCAGTGCCAGTCATTTCACCAACCGGTTTCGGCAGGTATTGGGTGGGACGCCGGGGGAATATCGGCAGGCGTTTTTGCGTTAGAGGCGGGATTTTTATTGCCTGTTCGGGCCTCTTCGCGAGCAAGCCCGCTCCCACAAGGTCTGCGGCCGTTCAAGACGTTTATGTCCGACCGGGGAACCTGTGGGAGCGGGCTTGCTCGCGAAGAACGATGACGCGGTTGCGGATCAGAATTCCAACGTGCTCGACAACGAAATCTGCCGCGAATCGCCCATCGACACAAAGAACCGGCTCGCCGCCGAGGTGTAGTAGGTGCGGTCGAACAGGTTCTTCACGTTGAGCTGAAACTTGACCTTCTGCCCTTCAAGCTTGGTGTCGTAAGTGGCGAATGCATCGGCCACGGTGTAGCTCGGCAGGTCGAAATCATTCACCGCGTTGCCCGCCCGTTCGCCGACATACCGCGCCCCGGCGCCGACCCGCAGTTGATCGCCACCGATCACGCTGCCGAAGTCATACACCGCCGACAACGAGCCGCTGTTCTTCGCCACGTTTTGCAGACGATTGCCTTTGTAGTCCGGGTCTTCGGTGACCTCGGCATCGGTGTAGGCATAGGCGCCGATCACGCTCCAACGGTCGGTCAGCTGGCCGGTCAGGTCCAGTTCCAGACCACGGGAACGCACCTCGCCCGCCGCGCTGTAAATAGTGGTTGGGCCTTCAGAGTTGGAGACCAGCACGTTGCGTTTCTTGATGTCGAACAGCGCGATATTACCGGTCAAACGTCCCGGCATATCCAGACGCGCACCCAGCTCCCATGACTTGGCTTCCTCCGGCGCGATGCTGCCGTCGAGCACGGTGCTGCTGCCGCTGAGCGGGGCAATGGTCGAGTTGGGTTTGAACGATTCGGTGTAGCTGCCGTAGAACGACAACTCGTCGGTGTAGCGATACACCAGACCGGCGCGCGGTACGAATTTCTGCCCATTGCTGTCGGTGTTGGCCTTGAACGGCACGCCTTTGCCGGCGTACTGGTCGTACTCCTGGAAGCGCCCACCCGCGACCAGAATCCACTGGTCATTGAGGTGGATCGAGTCCTGCAGGAACACCGAATCGCTGCGCAGCAGATCGGTCTGCGCACTGTCCGCCGGGCTGACCGTGGTGCCTTCGACTTCGCGACCATAAACCGGGTTGACGTAGCTGAAGGTGCTCAGGCTTTTCTGGCGGATCAGGTCGGCGCGGTAGATCTTGCGGTACTCGTCGTCGACGCCGAACACCAGGTCATGTTGCATGCCCAGCAGGTTGACCTTGCCTTCGAGGCTGGCGGTGGCGAAGCGGTCGGTGCTGATCGCGCCTTGCGTGCCGTCCATGCTGCGGGTCAGCGTGCCTTTTTTGGTGTCGATGGCGGTCACGCGCACCTGGCTGGCGTCGTAGGTTTCGCGGTTCCAGCTGTAGCCGAAGTGGGCTTTCCAGTCGTCGTTGAGTTCGTGGTCGGCCTCGAAGTGGTACAGGTCGGAACGACCTTCCATGTCGTTGAACGGCTCGTCCAGACGCTCGTTGCGCGAGATGTCCAGCGGATGGTTGGTGCGCGGATCGATCAGCGTGCCACGGTCGAACGGCGTGAGAAACTCGCGGTGTTCGTAGGAGAACAGCAACTTGGTACGCTCGCCATACCAGGCCAGCGATGGCGCGATCAACGTCTCCCGATGGGTGCCGAAGTTGCGCCAGTAATCTTCGTCTTCGTGATCCAGCACCAGGCGATAAGCGAGGCCGGAATCGCCCAGCGCACCGGTGCTGTCGAAGCTGCCGCCGCTGCCATTCTTGCCGTCGCCGTAGGTCGAGCCGCGCAGGGTCAAAGCGTTGTATTGGGTCAGTTCCGGCTTCTTGCTGACCAGATTGACCACGCCGCCCGGGTCCTGAATCCCGTACAGCAGTGAGGCCGGGCCCTTGAGCACTTCGACACGATCAACGGTCTCGTTCATCCCGCGACCCTGCACGATCGGCATGCCGTCGCGCATGATCGAGCCGTTGCGGTTGTCTCCAAAGCCGCGAATCATCACCGAATCCTGAGTGCTGCCCAATGTATTGGCCTGGGTAATGCCGCTGATATTGGCCAGCGCATCGTCGAGATTGCGCGGGGTCTGATCGCGAATGACCTGAGCCGGGATCACGTTGACGGTCTGCGGGATTTCCTGCAGCGAAGCCGAGGAGCGCATCACCGAACTGGTTTGCGGCGGCTGGTAGCTCATCGAGTCGTCGCGCATCGAGGTGATGGTGGTGGCGCCGAGATTGAGGGCGCCCGCGGTGGGTTGCGGCTCGAGCGCGAAGGTGTGGCTGTCGGTGCGGCGGAAGGTCATGCCGGAGCCACTGAGCAAGCGTTGCAGCGCCTGTTCGGCACTCATCTGGCCGCTGACCGCCGGGGCGTTGAGGCCGTACGGCGCTTCATCGGTGTAGACCACGCTTTGCCCGGTGATACGGCTGAAGTCGCTCAGGGCCTGGGGCAGCGGTTTGGCGCTCAGGGAAAAACTGAACTGCTTTTGCGCCGGGCTGCTGACGGTTTCAGCGGCGAGCGCCACGCTCATCGGCAGCAGCGCCAATGCGCAAAAACTCAATGCCGAAACACCCAACCACTGTTTGACCGAACCCGATTTTGCCCTGGACTTCATTGCTCAATGACCTGTGTAGAACCGCAACGGATGCGAATGACTCGCAGTTTCAGTCACTACACGGATGGGCCTGTGGTTTACCTCACCACAATTTTGAAAATATTTTTCGGGAGCAGCGTCGGTAGTTCTGACGCCTTCGCGAGCAAGCCCGCTCCCACATCTGGAATGCATTCCCCTGTGGGAGCGGGCTTGCTCGCGAAGAGGCCAGTAGACCTAGCGCAAAATAATCAGATGCCCCAACACCTGATGCTGCTCAAACCCCATCACCCCTTGCAGCGAACTCAACACAGCCTGCGGATCCCTGCTCGGAAAACTGCCGCTGACCTTGCGCGCCGCCAGCTCATCGTTGAGTACAACGATCCGCCCCGGGTAATAGCGCCGCAAATCCTGCACCACATCGGCCAGTGACGCCTTGTAGTAATTCAGCCAGCCCTGACGCCAGGCCAGTTGCGCCTCGCTGTCCACCGCGTGCAGTTTTTCCGCAGTGCCCTGCCCGTAGGCCACTTGCTGGCCGGCCGTCAGAATCTGCTGCGGCGCATCGCGATCCGCCGTCACGCCAACGCGCCCGGACAGCACCGTGACTTGCGCCCCACCGGGTTGCAGACGCACTTCGAACTGCGTGCCGAGTACCCGCGCCTGACCTTTCTCGGCCTCGACCACGAACGGCTCGCCGGTATGCGTGACACTGAAAAACCCGGCACCGCGACGCAGTTGCACATGCCGTTCGCCCTGGCTGAAATCCACCGCGATGGCGCTGTCGGCATCCAACGTGACTTGCGATTGATCGGCCAGCGTCACGGTGCGGATCTCGCCCGGCGCCGAAACGTAATCGGCGCCCAGATCATCGACCCAGCGCTGCGGTTGCCAGCCCGTGCCGAGACTGATCATCAGCATCAGACACGCGGCCATCGCCAGCGCGCCCGACCAGCGCACAAGCGCTGAGCGACGCGGGCGATCCATCGCATTGAGGTAACCCTGCAACGCAAACGCATCTTCATCGGCGAGGGTGCGCGCCGGACTTTCGCTTAGCTCCCACAGCACTTGCGCCTGCGCGTAAGCCTCGGCGTGGGCCGGGTCGGCGCGCAGCCACTGGCTGAAGGTCAGTTGATCGCCGCTGCTCGGGCGGTCATGCAGAAGACTCAGCCAGGCGAGTGCGGCCTGTTCCTGAGCCGGCGTCGGGACGATGCGGTCGGTGTGATTCACGGTGCTTTCCCTGGCAGACGTGGCGCGGGTTCGCGCAGGCTGGCCTTACAGGCCTCGAGGGCGCGCATCATATGTTTTTCCACCGCGCTTTGGGACAAGCCCATGGCCTTGGCGATGTCCGCGTACTTGCGACCGTGGATGCGATTGAGCAAAAAGATCTGCCGGGTGCGTTCGGGCAAGGCGCGCAACGCCGCTTCGACATGGCGCAGATCATTGTCTGCTTCGAGCGCAGCTTGCGGTTCACTGCCGTGGCTGTCCGGCGCGTCCGGTTGCCAGCCCTCATTGACCCGCACCCGCGTACCTTCGCTGCGCAAATGATCGATGGCGATGTTGCCGGCGCAACGCAAAAGATAGGTACTGAGCTCTTCGACCTGCACCAGTGGCCGACGCCAGAAACGCAGGAACAGATCCTGCACCAGATCTGCCGCCGTGGCCCGGCAGCCGACGCGCCGGTTCACCAGCGCTTCCATCTGCGAGCGCTGCGACAGGAACACCTGAAGAAAATGCGCACGCGCGCCGTGCGGCTCGTCGTCGCGGGATTCCGGAGGATGACCGATCAGCATGTCAGCACTGCGCCCAGGCAGCGACCGGGCTTGCCAGCAGACTCAAAGCGGCCAGCACCAAGGCCAGTTTCGGTCGATATGGCATCAGCAGTACCAACGCCAGCGCACTGCACATCAGCACCGCGAACCAGTCGACCAGACCCAAGCCCCAACCGTTGGCAGCCACGGTGGCCCAGAGTGACAGGCCCAGCATGAGCCAACCGAAGAGTTTCAGCCCCCGACCACGCCGGACTGAAGGTTTGCGCCCCAGCAGTTCGTCGTGATGCCGTGGCATCGACAGGCACAACGCGGTGAATCCGGCATAGCACAGCAGCAACGCCAGCAGCATCAGTTCGTCCCCTGCTCGAGCGTGATTGGCCGAGCCCTTTCGCGGGGCGTTTTTTTCACTCGCACACTATGCCCGGCGCGCTGCATCTTCCAGGCGGCCCACGTCAGAAACAGACCGGCGCCGAGACAGGTCAGGTCGAAACCGGCCAGCGCCCAGTCACCTTGTGCCAGCGTGACGCCGAGGTGATGCGAAGTGGTCAACGCATTGAGCAACGGCACCGTGACGAACAGCAGCGCTGCCAGTGCCAGTTGTTCGACCCAAGCCTTGCGTCCAGGCCTGAGCAGTGCGTGCATCACGCTCAAGCCCCAGGCGATGAAGAAGGCGTTCACCTCCCAATCGGCCCGCCCATCGAGACTCGGCGGCAACAGACGATTGCTCCAGAAGAACACCGCCACCGCGTTGACCAGTCCCGCCATGCTGGCAATGTTCAGCACTTCGACCAGCCGTAACTCGAACGGCATCAAGCCACTTTTTGCGTGTTTGAGCTGACGCTTGCCGAGCCAGATCACCAGCCCGGTGCCGATCATTGCCGTACCGGCCAGGCCGCAGAGGAAGTACAGCCAGCGCAGTACCGGGCCGGCGAAACGGCCGATGTGCAAACCGTAAAAACTCCCGGCAATCGCCATCGGCAGCGGCTTGTCCGCTGTGGCGCCGAGCAACTGCCCGGTCACGCCATTGAAGGTCACATCGCTACCGTACTCGTAGGTGATCTTGTCGGAACTGGCACGGGAAAACTGCACAGAGGCACTGGCATCGCCGGGGTTAGTGACCGTCACCCGTGTCGCGTGGCCGCCGTCCCAGTGCTCACTGGCGCGCGTCATTAGCGCAGCCAGCGGCGGCAAAGTCGCTGGCTGGCCGGCGCGCTCCGGCAGCGGCGTTTCAGGAAATACTTCATCGTAGAACGCACCGAGGTTGTTGCCGTAAGTCGCCAGAATGCTCGCCGGCATAACCATCGCCATGAAAATCACCAGGCTGCTGTAGGTGATCATCAGGTGGAACGGCAAAACCAGCACACCCACGGCGTTGTGGCCGTCGAGCCAGGTGCGCTGGCCTTTGCGCGGGCGAAAGGTGAAGAAATCCTTGAAAATTTTCTTGTGGGTGATGATGCCGGTGATCAACGCGATGAACATCACCATCGCCGCGCTGGTCGCCAGCCAGCGGCCCCACGGATAGGGCATTTGCAGCTGGAAATGGAAACGGTAGAAGAATTCGCCGCCCATGCTTTCCCGGGGTTCTACTTCGGCTCCGGTTTGCGCGTCGAGCGTCTTTTCAGTGAACTTGCCGCGCTTGCCAGGGCTGGCCGGAGTGTCTTGCCAACTGACGGAAAGGCCGGGTTCGCGGGCGCTGGGCAGGCCGATCCGCCAGCGTGAAGCATTCGGCGCCCGTTGTTGCAGATAGTTTTGCGCCAGCGTCAGGCTCGCTTCGGCATTGAGCGGGCGCAAAGGGATTTCCGGCTGCATCCAGTGCGTGGTTTCGTCCTTGAAATAGGCCAGTGTCCCGGTCAGGAAAATCGCGAACAGCAGCCAGCCGAACACCAGTCCGGCCCAGGTGTGCAGCCAGGCCATCGACTGGCGAAAGCCCTCTTTCATGCGTAGCCCAAACCACGTGCGGCCCCGGACACCGTCGCCAGAATCACGCTCGGCACCAGCAATCCGACCCACGCCGACCATGCCGTGCGGCAAGCGAAACACCACAGCACCGCAACCAGATAGACCAGAAAGGAAATGGTCATGCCAGTCACTACAGCTTCGGCGCGGCTCAACGGTAACCACATCGTCAGGGCCACGCTGGCCAGCGCCGCGACCAGATAGCCGCCGAACACCGCCGCCAGCACCCGCGAGGTGACGGCCAGACGATAGGACATGGGAAGTGAGGCGAGTTTGCCTTTCATGTTTCGACCCTGAAACGAAAAAAACGTCCGACCGACGAGACCGGACCAACAGGCGAACAATATTAATGATAAATATTCTCATACGCAAAAGCATCTGATTGCCGGACACCCTCGCCCGCCCCTACAATGCGAACAGTTCTTGTTCTCTAACGCATCGATCATGCGCCCGGAGTAATACCGTTGCCGTCCGCCCATCCCGTCGAATCGCTCTACCAAGACCACCACAGCTGGCTCACCGGCTGGTTGCGGCGCAAACTCGGCTGCCCGGACAGCGCAGCGGATCTGGCGCAAGACACGTTCATTCGCGTGCTCAGCGCCCGCGAACCCGCGGTGATCATCGAACCGCGCGCCTTTCTCACCACCCTCGCCAAACGCGTGCTGTTCAATCATTACCGTCGTCAGGATCTGGAACGCGCCTACCTCGACACCCTGGCGCAGATGCCGGAAATGGTTGCGCCATCGGAAGAAGACAAAGCGATCATCCTGCAAACCCTGATCGAACTGGACCAATTGCTCGATGGTTTGCCACGACCGGTCAAACGCGCGTTTTTGCTGGCGCAGGTCGATGGCCTGACCTATCCGCAGATTGCCGCCGAGCTGGGCATCTCGGTGGCCACCGTCAAACGTCATCTGCAAAAAGCCGCCCTGCGCTGCTACTTCGCCCTGTGAACCGCGTGCCGGATTTCTCTGCGCAAGTGGCCAAACAGGCCGTGTACTGGCTGATGGAAATGCAGCAAGGCACGCTCTCCCCGCGTCAGCAACAGGCCTGGCAACACTGGCTGGACGCCCACAGCGAACACCGTCGGGCGTGGGAGCACATGCAGCGGGTCAACCAGCGCTTGCGCGGTGTGGCTTCGCCATTGGCGCATGCCGCATTGAACGGGCCGAAGTCTTCCAGTCGACGCCAGACCCTCAAGTTGCTGCTGCTTCTGGGTGCCGGTTCCGCCGTCACCTGGGGCATGCGCGAGCACAATCCGCTGCCGACGCTGCTCGCCGATTACCGCAGCCCGGTGGGCCTACGCCGCAAAATTGCGCTGGGCGCAGACAGCCAGTTGCAGCTCAACACAGCCAGTGCGGCGGACGTGGATGGCGCGCAACGACTGATCCGTTTGCTCGAAGGCGAGATCCTGCTCAGCACCGCGCAAGCGTTCGCAGTACGCACGGCGCAAGGTGTGTTGAAAACCAGTGCGGCCCGTATCAACGTTCGACAATTTGCTGATCGCACACAGGTCGCGCTGTTCGAAGGCACGGTCGAACTGACCGCCAACGGACGCGCGCCGATGCAACTGCCGATCGCCCGACAACTGAGTTTCAGTGCCACCTCGATCAGCGAAGCCAAACCGTTGGACGCCAACAGCGGCGCCTGGGCCGACGGCATGCTGATCGCCGCGCACATGCGCCTGGGTGACTTCCTTGAAGAGCTCGGACGCTACCGTCGCGGGCAGTTGCATTGCGCTGCGAAAGTGGCCGACTTGCTGATATCGGGGACTTATCCACTGGACGACAGCGAACGGATTCTTGATCTGCTGCAAATCAGTCTGCCGGTGAAAGTGCGGCGCTTTACCCGCTATTGGGTGAGCGTCGAGGCGCGGGCTTAGAAGCAAAATCAAAAGATCGCAGCCTGCGGCAGCTCCTACAGGATGTACACCGAGTCAATGTAGGAGCTGCCGCAGGCTGCGATCTTTTACTCTCGAAAAATAAATGAGCCGTTTTTCAGATCTGGCGTGACAGAGAAGGAAAGCCCCCTTGATTCAACCTTCTCAGGATCAACCTTCATGCACCCCACTCGCCTCACGCCGCTGGCCCGCAGTCTGCGCAACCTCGTACTGGGCGCCAGCCTGAGCTTCAGCGCCCTGCCGGTCATAGCTGCCGAAACCAAGGTTTACCACATCGCCCCGGCGTCGCTGGAAAACGCCCTCAACCAGTTTGGTCGTGAAGCCGGCGTGCTGATTTCCTTTGGCTCACAAATCACCAGCGGCGTGCAAAGCCGTGGCCTCGAAGGCAGCTACAGCGCCGAACAAGGTCTCGATGCGCTGCTCGAAGGCACCGGCCTGCAAGCCCGCGCCGAGGGCAACAATGCCTTCAGCCTGCAACCGGTCGGCGACACGGCGCTGGAGCTGGACACCTCGAAAGTCGTCGGTGACTGGCTCGGTGATGCGGCGCAGGTCAACGTGTTCGAACACCCGGGTGCCCGCGATGTGATCCGCCGCGAAGATTTTGAACGGCAGGGCGCGACTCAGGCGCGCGATGTGCTCAACCGCATCCCCGGGGTCAACGCTCCGGAAAACAACGGCACCGGCAGCCACGACATGGCGCTGAACTTCGGTATTCGCGGCCTCAATCCGCGCCTGGCCGCGCGCTCGACCGTACTGATGGACGGCATTCCCGTACCGTTCGCACCCTACGGCCAACCGCAGTTGTCGTTCGCGCCGATCAGCATGGGCAACATGGATGCCGTGGACGTGGTGCGTGGCGGCGGCGCCGTGCGTTACGGCCCGCAGAACGTCGGTGGCGTGGTCAACTTCGTGACCCGCGCCATTCCCGACGCGCCGACGGTCAAGGGTGGTTTCCAGACGGAAACCAGTCCGTCGTCGAGCCATGACGGCTTCAAGACCAGCGCCAACCTGCTGGCCGGCGGCACCAACGAAAATGGCTTGGGCGGTGCGCTGCTGTACTCCGGCACCCGTGGCGGCGACTGGCGTGAACACAGCGACAGCGAAATCGACGACCTGATCCTCAAGGGCAAATACCAGCTCGACGAGGCCAACAGCTTCAACGCCATGGCCCAGTATTACGAAGGCAAGGCCGATATGCCCGGCGGCCTCAGCGTTGCCGATTACGACGCCGATCCGTATCAGTCGACACGCCTGAAAGATCAGTTCTGGGGCCGTCGGACGATGTTCAACTTCGGCTATCGCTATCAGGAAGATCGCCGCGAATTCACCGCCAACACCTTCTTCACCAAGACGCTTCGCAGCGGTTATCTGGATCAGGGCACATTCCTCTCGCTGTCGCCGCGCGAGTATTGGGTGCGCGGTTTCGAAACCCGTTTCGCCCAAGGCTTCGACCTCGGCCCGACCAGCCACGAGGTCGGCGTCGGCTACCGCTACATCAACGAGGCCGGCCACGAATTGCGCTATCGCACGCCGATCAGCAGCAACCAATACCCGACCACCGACAGCCGCAACGACCGCGATACCCGCGGCGGCACCGAAGCCAATGCGTTCTTCGTCGACGATCGCATCGACATCGGCAAATGGACCATCACCCCGGGCGTGCGCTACGAGATGATCGAGTCGCAGCAGACCAACAACCTGACCGACGTCAAATACAAGGGCGACTACAACACCGCGCTGCCGGCACTGAACGTGCTGTATCACCTGAGCGACAGCTGGAATCTGTACGCCAATACCGAAGGTTCGTTCGGCAGCGTGCAGTACAGTCAGATGCCCAACCGCGTGAGCAGCGGCGAAGTGAAACCGGAGAAGGCGCGCACCTGGGAACTCGGCACCCGTTATGACAACGGCGCACTGCGAGCGGAGATCGGTGCGTTCCTGATCAACTTCGACAACCAGTACGAAAGCAACCAGACCAACGACTCGGTGATCGCCCGTGGCGAGACCCGTCATCAGGGCATCGAGACCAGCGTCAACTACGCGCTGGATGACTTGAGCCCGGCACTGGCCGGTTTCGATGTGTATGCCACTTACGCCTATGTTGACGCGACCATCCGCGAAGACGGACCGAACAAGGGCAATCGCGTGCCGTTCTCCTCGAAACACAAAGGCACGATTGGCGTCGCTTACACCGAGGGGCCGTGGAAGCTCAACGTCGACAGCAGCTTCCAGAGCAACCAGTTCGCCGACAACGCCAACACCTCGAAAGAAAGCGCCGACGGCAGCACCGGCAAGATCCCCGGCTACATGCTGTTCAGCAGCCGCGCCGGTTACGACTTCGGCCCGCAGCTGTCGGATCTGAACGTGGCGGTGGGGGTGAAGAACATCTTCAACACCCAGTACTTCACCCGTTCGTTCGATGACAACAACAAGGGCAAGTACGTGGGTGAACCACGTACGGTGTATGTGCAGACCTCTGTAGCTTTCTAAAAAAACTGTGGCGAGGGAGCTTGCTCCCGCTCGGCTGCGAAGCAGCCGTAAATCCTGCTAATGCGGTCTGGCTGTTGAACGCCTTTGCAGGTTTTGGGGCCGCTTCGCAGCCCAGCGGGAGCAAGCTCCCTCGCCACACTGTTCAGCAGCACAAACAAAAACGGGCCTGCTTGCGCAGGCCCGTTCTCATGGGGTGGCTTGAAAAATCAGCGCATCAACTGTTGATCGCTGCCTGTTCGTTCTCCAGAAACTCTTCTTCCAGCAGTGCGTCATTCGCCTTGCTGAATGGCACGATGGCGGCGCGTGGTTTGCCCCGCAGTTTGCCAAACAGGTGCTCCAGCGCGTGTTCCAGTTTTTCGGCTGCACCATCGATCGCCTGTTCCAGCGAATCGGCTTTATGGGTGACGGAAATCGGTTGATGGCCTTTTGGCCGCGCTTCCAGTTGGCAACGCATGTCATGAGGACCTGGTTTGTCGCCGTTCTCGTCGCTCAGGTGGACTTCGACACGGGTCAGGTCTTCTTCATAACGGTCGAGCGTGCTCTCAATAGTTGTACGTACCCACTCCTCCAGTCGTTTACTGCTTTGAATATGGTTATCGCTGTTGACTTGGATTTGCATAGTTCATCCCTTATTTCAGCTAGCTCGCGAGAGGCCTCGAATTGAATTTCCTGACCTCTTGGTTACAACAATCGGCCCGACCGGCGAACATTTCAACCCCTGAAAAAAGATAAATATTCATTCGCAAAAAAAGCCGGACAACCGGGCAAGTCACTGGTAAGGTCGGGAGTTGGGTTGCCTCGCTACCCCGCAAGATTTGGTCACAATTGCCCGTCATTCAACGGGTGCAAGCTGCGAAAAATCCCCGCCTCCTCCACCAGCCAGTCATGCACCGCGCGCACGCCCGGATGGCTCAACGCCCCCGGCGCATACAGCAGCACGTAGCGTTTGTGGTTGGGCACCGACAGGCCGAACGGCACAATCAGCGTCCCGCGCTCCAGCTCATCGTTGAGCAGCGTGCGCCGGGCAATTGCCACACCCATACCGGCGATCGCCGCTTCGATCGTAAGGTGATTGCGATTGAACGTGTGCCCACGCCGCACGTCGGCGCCCTCGAAGCCAATCGCATTCAGATAGAACTCCCATTCCGCATATTCATAACTGCCACGCCACGCGGTGATGTCGTGCAACAACGGAAAATGCACCAGATCCACCGGCCCATGCAGCGGCGGACGTCCACGCAACAGGCTCGGCGCGCACACCGGGAAAATCTGTTCGTCGAGCAAGGCTGTGGATAACAGCCCCGGATAGCTGCCGTCATTCAGGTCAATCGCCAGATCAAAATCGCCCTCATGCAACGGCACGCTGCTGTCCTCGGCCACCAGGCGCAACTGGATGTCCGGATAGCGCTGTTGCAGACGCGGCAAACGCGGGGTCAGCCATTTGCTGAGGAACGATGGAATCGAACGCACCCGCAGAATCCCGCTGATCATCCCGGCATCCAGACGACGCAATTCAGCATCGATGCTGCCATAGGCCTCGTTGACCGTGATGGCCAGTCGCTGGCCTTCCGCACTCAACTCCACACCCCGCGCTCGTCGGTGGAACAGGCGAAAACCCAGACGCTCTTCCAATTGGCGAATCTGCTGACTGACCGCCCCCGGGGTGATGTGCAGCTCTTCCGCGCAACGGGTGAAGGACAAGTGCCGCGCGGCACAGGAAAACACCTGCAGCCAGACGTAGGTCTGGGCATGCAATTGACGACTCATCGTTTAGTCCTGCTAAAGGCTTTCTTAGGAAGTTTCGTTGGTCACGTAGGACCGAGGTAGGCAGTATCGCCGACATTGCGCTTGTCCTACAAAAAATGGCAGCGATTCCTACTCCATTGCTTGTAAGGGTTTAGCATGGCTATCAGTGTTTTCGATCTATTCAAAGTCGGCATCGGCCCGTCCAGCTCCCACACTGTCGGCCCGATGCGCGCCGCCGCAACCTTCGCCCAGGCGCTGATCGACCAACGGTTGCTCAACGATGTGCGTCGTGTGGAAATCCGCTTGTACGGTTCGCTGTCGGCCACCGGTGTCGGCCACGCCACCGACCGCGCCACGGTCATGGGCCTGATGGGCGAATGGCCGGACAGCATCGATCCGGCGACCATCGACCCACGCATCCAGCAACTGCGCGAAACTGGTCTGCTGTCTCTGGCCGGTCACAGAGAAATTTCCTTCAACTGGCAGCGTGATCTCCTGCTGCTGGACGAAAGCCTGCCCTACCACCCCAACGCCATGTCGCTGACAGCCTTCGGCGAAAGCGCCGAGCTGTTCACGCAGACGTACTACTCGATTGGCGGCGGTTTCATCATCGAAGCGGCGGAAGCCGAGTCCGGTGAGGCACCGGCCGGCGACGTGGTGCTGCCGTACGATTTTTCCAGCGCTGCCGAACTGCTGAGCCTGTGCAAGCAGCACAACTTGCGCGTGTCGGAACTGATGATGGCCAACGAACGGGCCTGGCGCAGCGACGCTGAAATCCGTAACGGTTTGCTGCACATCTGGTCGGTGATGCGCGAGTGTGTCGAGCAAGGCCTGCGTCACGAAGGCATTCTGCCCGGTGGGCTGAACGTGCCGCGCCGCGCCGCGAAATTGCACCGCAGCCTGCTGGAAATCGGCAAGCCGAATGTCATCAGTTCGACGCTGTCGGCGATGGAGTGGGTCAACCTGTTCGCCCTCGCCGTCAACGAAGAGAACGCTGCCGGCGGGCGCATGGTGACCGCGCCGACCAATGGCGCGGCCGGGATCATTCCGGCGGTGCTGCACTACTACATGAAATTCAATCCGGACGCGTCTGACGATGACATCGTCGCGTTCTTCATGGGCGCCGCCGCCGTCGGCATTCTGTGTAAGAAAAATGCCTCGATCTCCGGCGCCGAAGTCGGCTGCCAGGGCGAGGTCGGTTCAGCCTGCGCCATGGCCGCGGCAGGCCTCGCTGAAGTGCTCGGCGCGACCCCGGAGCAACTGGAAAACGCCGCCGAAATCGGCCTGGAACACAACCTCGGCCTGACCTGCGACCCGGTCGGCGGCCTGGTGCAGGTGCCGTGCATCGAGCGCAACGCCATCGCCGCCGTGAAGGCGATCAACGCCACGCAAATGGCCCTGCGCGGCGACGGCAAACACTTCATTTCTCTCGACCGGGTGATCCGCACCATGCGTGATACCGGCGCCGACATGCACGACAAATACAAAGAGACTTCACGGGGCGGCCTGGCCGTGAGCTGGGTGGAATGCTGACGCGCATTCCCTGACCGCCCCGGCAGGCCGACACCCGCGGCCTGCCAACCGTGAGCCCGAGCAAAAATAATAACGAGGCAAAAACGATGACCGATGTACGTACACCTGCTGCCGAAAATCCCGCTGTAGATCGCACACGCAACACCGAAATTGCCCACAAGGGCTGGAGCAAATCCGACACCACCTGGATGCTCGGTCTGTACGGCACCGCCATTGGTGCCGGCACCTTGTTCCTGCCGATCAATGCCGGTGTCGGCGGTTTCTGGCCGTTGCTGATTCTGGCGCTGCTGGCGTTCCCGATGACTTTCTTCGCCCACCGCGGCCTGACCCGCTTCGTGCTGTCCGGGCGTTCGGGCGACATCACCGAAGTCGTCGAAGAACACTTCGGCAGCGGTGCCGGCAAGCTGATCACCCTGCTGTACTTTTTCGCGATCTTCCCGATTCTGCTGGTGTACAGCGTGGCGCTGACCAACACCCTGAGCAGTTTTCTCGAACACCAATTGCACATCGCCCCGCCACCCCGGGCGATCCTGTCGCTGGCGCTGATCCTCGGCCTGATGGCCATCGTCCGTTGCGGGCAGAACGTGATCGTCAAAGCCATGAGCGTGCTGGTCTATCCGTTCGTCGCCGCGCTGCTGTTGCTCGGCCTCAGCCTGATCCCGAATTGGAACGGTGCGTTCTTCGCCAGTGCCAAGGAGGCGATGCCGCTGTCGACGTTCCTCAAGACGATGTGGCTGGCGATCCCGGTGATGGTGTTCTCGTTCAACCACTCGCCAATCATCTCTGCGTTCGCGGTTGACCAGAAGCAACGCTACGGCGCCGAGGCCGAACGCAAGAGCAGCGGCATCCTCGCCATGGCCCACGGGATGATGGTGGTAACGGTGATGTTCTTCTGCTTCAGCTGCGTGCTGGCGCTGTCGCCGGCGGATCTGGCGGCCGCGAAAGCGCAGAACATTTCGATCCTGTCGTACCTGGCCAACCACTTCCAGACCCCGGTCATCGCTTACGCCGCGCCGCTGATCGCGCTGGTGGCGATCACCAAATCCTTCCTCGGCCACTACATCGGCGCCAGCGAAGGCTTTCAGGGCATGATCGTCAAGAGCCTGCGCGGTCGTGGCAAGGTGATGTCGGCGAGCTGGCTGAACCGTGCGACCGCGCTGTTCATGATCCTCAGTTGCTGGGCCGTTGCGACCTTCAACCCGAGCATTCTGGGCATGATCGAAACCCTCGGCGGACCGGTGATTGCCTGCCTGTTGTTCCTGATGCCGATGTACGCTATCCGCCGCGTGCCAGCCTTGCGCCAGTATTCGGGTCAGGCGTCCAACGTGTTCGTGGTGCTGATCGGCCTGATTGCACTGTCGGCGATCATCTATTCGGTTCTGCCCTGAAACGGGCCACAAATGACAAAGGCGAGCCGTGTGCTCGCCTTTTTTGTGCCGTATCCATTGTCCAACAATTTTCCCGGCACAGCCCTTGCTATGACCTGTGCAGGAGCTGTGTAGGAGCTGTCGAGTGCAACGAGGCTGCGATCTTTTGATCTTCATGACCGAAGTCAAAACAGCGCAGATCAAAAGATCGCAGCCTTCGGCAGCTCCTACAAAACGCAACACCACAGGCCACGGAATGGCCGATGGTCCGGTATGGCGAACCAACCCGATCACGGCCGGTCAACAACTGCACGTTCAATCAGGCGGTGACGCATCATGGACAACCCTTTTCAGATCATTACCGATGCCTTCGCGCCGGACTATCAGATCAACCTGAGCATTCAGGGACTGGACGGCAGCATCATGCTGACCCTGTCCAACAACGGCCGGATCGTCGCCAAACGGATGATCAGCGCCGAACAGCGCAACGATCCGGTAAGGCTCAAACGGCTGGTGCAAAGCATTCAGTTCGGCATCGCCATCGAACAGGGCCACAGCGCCATGGCGATCCTTGAAGCGATGACCAGCGGCGGCGGGCTGCCCCCGCCACCGCAGCAGAGCACCGGCCAGCCTCGGCCGTCGCTGGGACTTTAAAGCTCGCCCTTCTCGATCTCGGGGTGCTCACCGGAACCGGCGCCGAGCTTGCGTTGCGGTTTCTCGATTTTCACCGACGGAAATTGCGACGAGGCGTAACGCACCACCAGGATCGAGAACGCCAGCAGCAGAATGCCGCCGCACAGGTAGATGATGCCCATGTCCGGCGGGTTGTGGTGCGAGACGTTGGAGATCAGCAGACGCGTCAGCGCAGTGATCGCCACGTAGATCAGGAAGCGCACCGGCATGTGGTTGGTCTTGAAATAAATCCCGACCATCGCCCCCAATTCCAGATAGATGAACAGCAACAGAATGTCATCGATCTTGATGTGGCCTTCTTCGAGCATGCCGAGAAATTCCATCACCGCCGCCCACGCGGTCACCGCACCAATGGCAAACAGCGCCAGATAGTGGAAGGTCTCGACGAACAGGTTGCCCAGGGACTCGGCCAGTTGATGCACGTTTTGCCGCAGTTTCTCGGCCCAGTTTATTTTCACGATGATGTTCCTTAGCCCGACTCGGGCGGATGATGCGTGTTGGACGTGACGGTTTTCTGCACGTCTTGAGTTACATGCAGAAAAGAGGCCACGCCATCATGGCGAGCCAGCACCAAACCCGCGCCGTGGCGTTTGGTCGCAGACCCGAGCAATTGTCGCAGCGAGCCTGCTCGCGAATGGCCGCACTGCGATCCCGCTGACAAATCCCGAATCCGGTCTACATTGAAAAGCCACTACCCAAAGCGCAGGGATTCGCTTATCCTTTCGCTGTATATAAATACAGTAGTCGCTAAGACAACTAAATGTGAAGGCATGTGAGGTGGTGAATGGCCGTCGAAGTGGTATACCGCAGCAGCCGAGATCTGGAGCGCTTGTTCATGGATAAAGCCGAAGCTGACCGTCATGACAAAATGCTCGAACTGGCCGAGATGCTGTCCGAAGTGTTGCAAAAAGCCGTTCCGTCGCTGAACGAGCAGCAGGTTGAAGAAGTCGGGATCTACATGGCGAAGAACCGCGATGTATTTGCCAAGGCGTTCAAGAGCCAGCCTGATGCGCTGTCGGAGCTGATCAATGCACCGGCAGAAGTCGTCGAAAAAGCCGAAGTGGCCGAAGTAGCCGAGCCGGAAGAGGCTCCAGTGAAGCCGGTTAAAGCGGCGAAAGCTGCCAAGTAACAGCGTTTGAATCGAAAAGATCGCAGCCTGCGCCAGCTCCTGCATTGGAATACGTTTCCTGTAGGGGCTGGCGCAGGCTGCGATCTTTTGCTTTTCAGCGATACAAGACTTTCTCTGCCAACTCATCCGCTACCCGCGCCGGCGAACGTTTCTCGGCCTGCGCATGGGCGAATACTTCGGTCAGCCGCGAACTGATCTTCGACAGGTGCGCAGTAATCGTCCCCAACTCTTCGCCGCGATGCTTGAGCGAGACATAAATCAACCCGCCCGCGTTGATCACGTAATCCGGTGCATAGAGAATCCCGCGCCGCTCCAGTTGATCGGCCACGTCCAGATGCGTCAGTTGATTGTTGGCCGAGCCAGCCACCGCCGAGCAGCGAAGTTGCGTCACCGTATGGCTGTTGAGCACGCCACCGAGCCCGCACGGCGCAAGGATGTCGCAGGGTGTGCTGAGCAACGCGTCGTTGGCGATCGGATGCGCGTTGAGTTGCTCCATCGCCAGTTGCACCTTGCCGTGATCGATGTCGCTGACCAGCAACTCGGCCCCTGCCGCATGCAGCTGCTCGGCCAGTGCATAACCGACGTTGCCCAGACCTTGAATCGCCACGCGCAAACCTTCGAGGTTGTCGCTGCCCAGCCGCGCCATGGCGGTAGCGCGAATTCCGGTGAACACACCCATCGCCGCATGCGGTGCCGGGTCGCCGGCCGAGGTGGTGCTGGTGACATGCTGCGTCTGCTGGGCGATGCAATCCATGTCCGCCACTGAGGTGCCGCTGTCGATGGCGGTGATGTAGCGACCGTCGAGCTGATCGATGCAACGGCCAAACGCTTCGAACAGCGCAGCGCGGTTTTCCACATGCGCCGGGCGCACGATCACCGCTACTCCGCCGCCCTGATCGAGCCCGGCCAGTGCCGCCTTGTAGCTCATGCCCTGCGCCAGGCGAATGGCGTCCTCGACCGCGGATTCGTCGTTGGGATAGGCAAGATAACGGCATCCGCCCAAGGCAGGGCCGAGGCGACTGTTATGAATGGCAATGACCGCCTTCAACCCGGTGACCGGGTCAACGCTGAGGTGCAGCGATTCCAGGCGAGTGCTTTGCATGAGAGCGAACATCGGCAGGCTCCCGAATCACTTCTGGTAGACGCCAGTATAGGCTTGCGCCCAAAAATTGCTGAAGCGCACCGGAATAAGCGCCAGCGGCAACGGTGACTTTGCGGCATAACCTGACCGGTACTGGACGAATGGCGCGGACGGGGCTAAAACGAGGCATTCCCCGGAGATTGCAATGAGCCCGCGCCAACGTTTTTTCGAGTGTCTGCACCGTTCACCGCCCGCGCTGTTCGACGCGGCGCTGTGGATGGCTGCCGAGCACGAAAAAGGCCTCGATGTCGAAGCGCTGCAGCAAGACTTCAAGGAGCTGCAGCAGCGCGTCAGCTACGGCTTGCCGATGCTGCCGGTCAGCGAACTGGCGCAGCCATTGCTGCGGCGGATGAATGACCTGGGGTTCGCCCAGGACGATTTTCTGCCGCTACGCCCGCAGGTCGCGTTGTTGCACAAAGTGTTGCAGACCCGTCGCGGCCAGCCACTGACCCTGTCCTTGATTGCTCTGGAACTGGCGCGCGGTCTGGAGATCCCGCTGGTCGGGGTCAACTTCCCCGGGCATTTCCTGCTGCGGGTGCCCGGTGCCGATCACCTGCTCGACCCGTGTGGTGGCCGGCGTCTGTATCCCAACGATTGTCGCGAGTTGTTGCAGCGTCAGTACGGCGCGCACCTCAAACTCAAAGCCGATCATCTCGCCACCGCCACCCCGCAGCAAATGCTCCAGCGCCTGTCACGCAATCTGCGTCAGTTGCATCTGGCCCATGAGGATTACATCGCCGCATTGATCGACGCCGAACGCGTACTGGAACTGGGCACCGCCAGCGCTGCCGATTATCTGGCCCGCGCCAGCCTGTACCAACGCCTCGACTGCCCGAACGCCGAGCGCTTCGATCTGGAGCATGCGCTGCTGCTCAGTGACGATCCGGTCCAGCGCCTGCGCCTGACTGAACGGCTTGGGCACCTGCCCCCCAACTCCGTCGTGCACTAAACGCTTTTTGTAGAAGTGAGCCTGCTCGCGAAGCAGGCGCCGCCGATTTTTCTGTCAGACCGCGTTATCGTTCTTCGCGAGCAAGCCCGCTCCCACAGGGTTTGGGGTGATCCATTTCATTTGCATCACACAGATCGCTTGTGGGAGCGTGGCGTGCCCGCGATACAGGCGCCGCCGTTTTTTCTGTCAGGCCGCGTTATCGTTCTTCGCGAGCAAGCCCGCTCCCACAGGGGGTTGTGTGGCGTCCGAGGGTGAGCGCACCTGGATGATCAGCAGTGCCGCGATGACCGCCGGAATCGCGCAGAAGAAGAAAATCTGCGTCACCGGAATGTGCATCGCCAGCAGCATGCTGCCGAACAACGGCCCGAGGATCGAACCGAAGCGCCCTACCCCCAACGCCCAGCCAGTGCCCGTGGCGCGTACATGCGCCGGGTAGAAGTTGCTGGCGAAGGCGTTCAGCGTCAGTTGCCCACCGATGATGCAGAACCCGGCGGCAAACACGCAGGCCACCAGATAGCGTGGATTGTCGTGGTTCAAACCCAACAGAATCGTGCACAACGCCGCCCCGGCCAACACCGCGCAGAGCAAGCGCACCTTGCGTTTCAAACGGTCGGCAAACCAGGCCATGCACACCGCGCCCAAGGTGCCGGCGAACAGGAACATCGAGGTCACCAGGTTGGCTTCATTGAGTTTCAGGCCGCTTTCCAGCAACAGCGTCGGCAGCCAGCTGATCATGAAATACAGCAGAATCAGGCTGACAAAAAACGTCGCCCAGATCAGCAGGGTCGGTCGCGCATAACCGTTGCGGAACAACTCGACCACCGTCAGTTTGCTGCCCTGCTCGCGCTCGTTCTGTTCGACCGAAGCGTCCGGCGGTTGCCAGTCCGGCAGCATCCGCGCGGTGACTTTGCGCAGCCGCGCATAGGGCGCAGGGTCGCGCAGCAGACGCGGCAGCGATTCGGGCAGCATCCACCACAGGAACGGGAACAGCAGCAGCGGCGTGACGCCACCGGCGAGGAACACCGCTTGCCAGCCAAAGCGGTCGATGAAGCCTGCGGCGACAAAACCACCCGCCGCACCGCCGAACGAAAACCCACAAGCGGCCAGCGTCACCATCAATGTGCGCAGACGCGGCGGCGAATATTCCGACATCAAGGCCATGGCACTGGGCATCGCCCCGCCCATGCCGATGCCGCAGATGAAGCGCGCGATCATCAGGGTATTCAGCGAATCGGCGAACACCATCAGCACCGTGAGGCTGGCGTAGATCAACACGCAGGCGAGCAGGATTCGCCGCACACCGAAGCGGTCGGCCAGTGGTGTCACGGCCAGCGAACCGAGCGTGAGGCCCAACAGGTTGGCGCTGAAAACAGGCCCGAACGCGGCTTTTTCCAGCCCCCAGTCCTGGGCCAGGGCCGGCACCACGTAACCGAGCACTTGGGCGTCGTAACCGTCGGTGACCAGCAACAAGGCGAGCAGGATCAAGAGCAACCACTGATAGCGGGACACAGGACGGGCGTCGAGTGCCGCGCGGAAGCTGGCAATCTGGTTGTGCATCGCAAGGTACCTGTTTTGTTTTTATGATTTTTTAGGTGCAACACGGACTACAGGTGGGAGCGGGCTTGCTCGCGAAAGCGGTGTGTCAGTCAACATCCCCGTAGCTGACACTCCGCTTTCGCGAGCAAGCCCGCTCCCACAGGGTCTTACGGGGTATCGGGCTGGTTGGCCGGATGCGCCTTGATGAACGCCGGATGCTCAGCCGCCAACGCCGCCACCCGCCGAATCCGCGGATAAGCCTCAAGACTCACGCCGAACCGCTCGGCCGCATACAACTGCGGAATCAGATAAACATCCGCCACACACGGCCACTCGCCGAAACAGAAACCGCTGTCACCGATCAATTGCTCGACGGTCGCCAGCCCCTGACTGATCCAGTGCGCGATCCACTCCACCACCTGCGGCTCTTCGTGGCCCAACTGGCGCAGGCGATTGAGCACGCTGACGTTATGCAGCGGATGCACATCGCAGCCGATCACCGCCGCCACGCCGCGCACATGGGCACGGGCGGCAAGGTCTTCGGGCAGCAGTGGCAACTGTGGATAACGTTCTTCCAGGTACTCGATGATCGCCGGCGACTGAATCAGCAACTCGCCTTCATCGGTGCGCAAGGCCGGCACCCGGCCCTGCGGATTGATCGCCAGATACGCCGCCTGCCGATGCTCGCCCCCCGACGGCGCGATCAGGTTGACCGGCAACGCGGTGTAGTCGAGCCCTTTCAGCGCCAGAGCGATGCGCACCCGGTATGACGAGGTCGAGCGGTAATAGGTGTAGAGATCCATGATCCGCTCCTGTCAGCGCGCCGCCAGCACTTTGCCGCGGCATTCGCCGAAGCCGATCGAGGCGAAACCGTCACGGGCACAACGCGCACGCAGAATGATTTCGTCGCCGTCCTCAAGGAATTTGCGCACTTCGCCGGAGGCCAGTTCGATCGGCTTTTTACCGCCCTCGGTGATTTCCAGCAGGCTGCCGAACTGACCGCTTTGCGGGCCGGACAAAGTCCCCGAACCGAACAGGTCGCCGGCCTGCAACTGGCAGCCGTTGACGCTGTGGTGCGCGACCATTTGCGCGACGGTCCAGTACATGTAGCGGGTGTTGCTCAGAGTCAGGCGATGGGCCGGCAGATTCTGTTCGCGCATGGCTTCGGTGAGCAGCAGCACTTCCAGTTCAATGTCGAAAGCGCCGCCATCCTGATCGCGTTTGTCGAACAGGTATGGCAGCGGCTGTGGATCACCTTCCGGGCGCGCAGGTTGTGGGGTGCGGAATGGCTCAAGCGCTTCGGCCGTCACCACCCACGGCGACACACTGGTGATGAAGCTCTTGGAGAGGAACGGGCCGAGCGGCTGGTATTCCCAAGCCTGGATATCGCGGGCCGACCAGTCGTTGAGCAGGCAGAAACCGGCGATGTGTTCGGCGGCATCACCGATGGCAATCGGCTCGCCCATTTCGTTGCCCTGGCCGATCCAGATGCCCAGCTCCAGTTCGTAGTCCAGACGTGCGCAAGGGCCGAAGGTCGGCTCGCTCGCACCGGCCGGCAGGGTCTGGCCTTTCGGACGACGCACGTCGGTGCCGGAGGCGCGCACCGTGGAGGCGCGACCGTGATAGCCGATCGGCACGTGTTTGTAGTTTGGCAGCAGCGGGTTGTCCGGACGGAACAGTTTGCCGACGTTCTGCGCGTGCTCGATGCCCACGTAGAAGTCGGTGTAATCGCTGATGCGCGCCGGCAGGTGCAACTGGCAATCGGCAGCCAGTGGCAACAGTTTCGCGCCTTGGGCTTCGATGGCGCCGCGATGGCTGCTGCCCTCGCTGAACAATTCCAGCAAACGGCTGCGCAAGGCTACGCGGGCTTCGCGACCGAGGTCGAAGAAGGCGTTCAGCAGACCGCCGTGCATGGCTTCGACCGCGCTGCGTGCCGCGCCGTCGAACAGCCCGGCTTCGAGCGCCACTTGCAGATCGAAAATGTGCTCGCCGATCGCCACGCCTGCGCGCGGCGCCGCGCCATTGAGGCTGAACACGCCCAGCGGCAGGTTCTGCAACGGAAAATCCGCGTGGCCGTTGGCCGAAGCAACCCAACTGCGGGTGATGGAAGTCTGAGTCATGGGTTATCTCCGGGTCGGGTCGAACGTGGCGGGCAGCGTGGCCCAGCAGGCGTCGTAATTGGATTGCAGTTGCGGGCAGTCGAGGGCGAAGCGGCTCGGGCGCAGCACCTGACTGGTCTCGAACATGAAGGCCATGGTGTTGTCGATCTTCGCTGGTTTGAGTTCGGCGTTGATCGCTTTGGTGCAGGTTTCGCCATCCGGGCCGTGGGCGCTCATGCAACTGTGCAGGGACGCACCGCCGGGCACGAAACCTTCAGCCTTGGCGTCGTACTCGCCCTGAATCAGGCCCATGAATTCGTTCATCAGATTGCGGTGGAACCACGGTGGACGGAAGGTGTTCTCGGCGACCATCCAGCGTGGCGGGAAGATCACGAAGTCGAGGTTGGCCAGCCCGTGCACGCTGGTCGGCGAGGTCAGTACGGTGAAGATCGACGGATCCGGGTGATCGAAGCTCACGGTGCCGATGGTGTTGAAACGGCGCAGGTCGTATTTGTACGGCACGTTGTTGCCGTGCCAGGCCACCACGTTCAACGGCGAATGATCGAGCTCGGTGCCCCACAACTGGCCGAGGAATTTCTGCACCAGCGTGGTCGGCTGCTGCAGGTTTTCGTAGGCGGCGACCGGGGCGAGGAAGTCCCGCGGATTGGCCAGACCGTTGCTGCCGATCGGCCCCAGATCCGGCAGGCGCAGCGGCGCGCCGTGGTTCTCGGCAACGTACCCGCGCGCTTCCGGATCAAGCAGCTCGACGCGGAATTTCAGCCCACGCGGCAGCACGGCGATTTCCAGCGGCGCGATTTCGAGCACACCAAGTTCGGTGGCAATCCGCAGCCGCCCGAGTTGCGGCACCAGCAGCAGCTCGCCGTCGGCGTTGTAGAACACCCGCTCCATCGAGCGGTTGGCGCAATAGTTGTAGATGCTGATGCCGGCAGGTTTTTCCGCCGCCGAATTGGCGACCATGCCGACCAGACCGTCGATGAAATCGGTCGGCTCAGCGGGGATCTGCAGCGGATTCCAGCGCAGGCGATTGGGCGTCACTTCACCCAGCGGGCCGCCGGCCAGTTGCCGCTCCAGTTTGACGAACGCCGGGTGATTGGCCGACGGCTGAATGCGATACATCCAGGTGCGCCGGGCTTCACTGCGGGTCATGGTGAATGCAGTGCCGGAGAGCAATTCGGTGTAGAGGCCGTAGGGGGCTTTTTGCGGGGAGTTCTGGCCGATGGGCAAGGCGCCGGGCAACGCTTCACTGCTGAATTCGTTGCCGAAACCGGACTGGTACGCCAGCTCCGACGCGTTTGAATCGAGGTTCATGGAGCCTCCTGAACAGGGAGTCGGCAGTGGCCCATCGCTCTGGCTCAGAGGTTTGCGCACGCCGGGGTTGTTATTATCGTAATTCGATTACGCATAACGTAATTTGCTCGCTATCCAGCGTCAAGCTATAAAGACGCCCATTCGTTTTGGAACCCGGCCGCACCATGGAAAAAACCAGCGACAGTAACGGCAAACAGAAAGTCCGCTCCGCCGAGGTCGGCACCGACATCCTCAAGGCTTTGGCCGAGTTGTCGCCGTCCACCTCGCTGTCGCGTCTGGCCGAACATGTGCAGATGCCGGCCAGCAAGGTGCACCGCTATCTCCAGGCCCTGATCGCCAGCGGCTTCGCCGAGCAAAACGCCGCCACCAACCATTACGGCCTCGGCCGTGAAGCGTTGCGCGTGGGCCTTGCAGCCCTGAACAGTATGGACGTACTCAAAGTCGCCGCCCTGCCCTTGTCCGAGTTGCGCGACGAACTGAACGAAACCTGTTTTCTCGCAGTGTGGGGTAATCAGGGCGCGACCGTGGTGCACATCGAACCGGCGGTGCGCGCGGTGACGGTGGTGACGCAGTTGGGTTCGGTATTACCGCTGCTCAGTTCGTCCACCGGGCTGGTGTTCAGCGCCTACCTGCCACATCGCGAAACCGATGAATTGCGCGAGCAGGAAACCGCCGTCGCCAATCATCCGCTGGCCGATGAAAAAACCTATTCGGACCTGTGCGAACAGATCCGCGCGCGCAGCCTGCATCATGTGCATGGCTTGCTGATGCCCGGTGTGGATGCGCTGTCGGCGCCGGTGTTCAACGCGGTCGGGCAGATCGCCGCCGTGCTCACCATCGTCGGCCCGACTTCGCTGTTCCACGCCGATGAAAACGGCCCGGCTGCCCAGCGTTTGCTGGCGGCAGCGCGAGCCGTCAGTTGGCGAATGGGCTATCAGGCCGACGACCTCCATCCCTGAAGCGCCGCCGGCCATGTCTCGCAATCAGGCGAGGGTGGTTTTGCTGGCGGTGCTCTGCGGGTCATCAAGGATCTCTTGAATCACCTCCAGCAAGCGTTTGGGCAATCGAGTCTGACCGGACGCTTCGGCCACCAGCTTCTCGATCACGTAAGCATCGCCTATCAGCCCGATGACGTTCTTCTGAACTTGGGTCACCGACGCCTTGGTGAACCCGGCCTTGCCCAGGGATGCCAACTCGATCAGCGCATCCTTGAAATGCCCGAGGGCGCGCGCCCGCTCGCCCAACCCATAAGCCTCGAACCCTTGCACCATCGCTTTGGTGAACAGCACGGCCGTGAGGGCGATGCCGACGGGCGCGAACACAATACTGATGGCTCCCGCCGCCGCGACCACCGCGTCGAACAGCAGACCGCCGATGATTTCCTTGAGGCTTCGGGTCTTTTCATCCACATCGGCAATCACCTTGTGCAGAACGCTTTCGTAACACTCGTTGAAGTCGGTGATGTGAATCCTGCCATTGAGCGTTGGGGCCTGCGTGGCTCTGGACGATTCTTCAAGCTCACGCAGATAGCTCCCCACCTGCAGCTGATGCTTCACGTAGAGCCGCTGATGCAGGTAGTCGCCCAGGCCTAGTGTCTTGACCGCACTGACAAACTCGCTGAACGGTCGCAACTCGCGGCCATCCGGAGCGTCGGGGGTAAACAGGTATTCGATGACCTGCCCCTGCAGACGCAGCCTGAACACATAGACCCCCACTACCGGCCGCAACAACAGATGCAACTGATGCAGAACACTGTGCCCGACGTTGCCGAAGGCGTCGGCCTGCCGGGTGATCTGTCGCAGATCATTTTCGACGTACAGGTTGACTACCCCGAGCAAGGCCTCAACGTGCGCCTGCGGCAGTTGCCCGTTGAACTGTCCCTGCATGATCGCCACCCGCATCCGCCGCTGGAGGATGGCCAGTGCAATGCCTCGCTTGAGCAGCCCCTCGGAATTGGCTGGATTGAGGTCAACGGCGCGTAGCTGACCGATGTATTGTTCCCCCGGACGCAAGGTTCTCGACCAACTGGCGATGTCACGGATGTCCAGCCCAGTGAACGGCGGGTGCCCGTCCAGCAGCACGAAACGCGGGTATAGCGGCTGCCCCGTTTGATCGGCATAAAACGCGACCTCACCCACGATCAACTCATGCAAGGTCATCCTCTGTCGCTCGTCGATCTGCACCTCGATCAGGTCCGGATCGATGACAACCTGCTGGCCCCGTTGCAACAAGACTTCTTCTACCCGCGCCTTGATCAGATCACGGCAAAACTTTTCATAGGATGCAAAACCGCACTGGCGTATCTGGATGGTCTGCAGCGCCTTGAGTTCGCAGTTGATCCGGGTGAAGCCCTGACGCAACGTTTCATCCGCCGTGCGGTAGCCGTATGGCGTCTGACCCTCTTCCTGCGACACCCGCCAGGCGCGCTCGTTGAAAACCAGAGGGTCGAGCACTGCGGCACCGCCAGAGTGCGCGGGCGCGAGCGTCAGGCCGATCCAGGCATCGCCGCGCTGAGAAGCCTGCTTGAGGTAACCAGTGATTTGCTGGCGATCCAGGGCATGGGACTGCCAGGTCAGATAGTCACGTCCACGCTCGGTGGCCGCCCAGGCCGCTACTTCAAGATTGAGGATCCGGAAGGTGTGTTTCTCATACCAGTCCCGACCGTCGGGCGACCCCGGGGCATACAGCAGCCAGCTATCCTCGCCCGCGCCGCGACTGCCGACGGCCACCAGATCCTTGAGCGCGCGGACGTCCGCACGCAGCTGCAAAGGGGCAATCGTCAGCGCCGCGTCCCCGGCGACGGCACTTTGAATCCGCTGCAAGTTGGCGTCACTCAAATGTCCCTGACACTTCGCGGCAAAAGCACTCAGCAGCAATTGATCACGGATGAGACTGTTCAAGGCTGCCAGCACGCCCTGGCGTTCGTACGCCTTGCGCAAGCGGACACCGTATTCGGCGCGAACACTGCTGGTGACGATTTTTTCCAGCCATGGCTGGTTCAGACCCGCGGGCAGTCCGTCCCCGGAAAAGCTGATTCGCCCGCGCATGCCCGGCTCATGCAGGCCTTGCAGCAACAGATCCGTCAACGAGCGCCTGTCCTCCTGAATCACCGTGCGCCCCGCCGCCTGGAATACATAACGGCTGTGAGTGACGATCAAATCGGGATCCAGTGGGTTGCCGAAGTCCTGCTCCAACTCCCGACTCATCAGTGAACGGGCGAAAGCGCGCAAACTTGCGGCGTCCTCCAGTTGCCGATCCAGCTCGATCTGGCTATCGACCCACTGCTGTTCCAGCTCGCAGTACTTAAGTTTCTCTTTCGCCCCCACTCGGCTCAGCCATGTCGGCGCAGTGCTGTCTTGAGTGGAAATATGTGTATTCATGACGTTCATTGAAATGCCCTTATGAGAAGTCGATCAGCCAATTCCAAAAATTGGCAACCCAATCTAAATAAGGACAAACCAACTCCCAACCTCACAACCAATACCAAAATCCAGAGAACATGACCGCATATGACACAGCGTTAATGTCGAAACATAAATGTGATTTAACCCACACCGCACTCGACTGACGTCTAGTGCCTCTGCCCGGTATTCGTTATTCAGCCATCCCATTGAATAGAGGCGCCAGGATCGACAACTTCACATCGTGCAAAAGAAACAGCATCGCTGCGGCAATATATTGATCAAAATAAGCGTCGGCCCCTCAGTGGTGCCACGACATGAAATGCACGCGGATGCCCTCTGACGAAGGGGCAGTGCCCTCAATGAGTCTTTGGACTGTTGCATGCCCCGTAACAGTGCATGTCCGGAATCGCTATTTTTCCTTCGGATCGAACCCCTTATTCTGAGCGGGCTTTCACGGCAGGCGCCGTGAAGCAGGAAGCCTTGGCTGCTGAGCCCCTCGCGCCATCGCTGACCGTTTTCAGATCAATCGAATCTTCGGATTGATCGCCCCGGTGTTCACTGACGTTGATTTGTAGCTCCTTGATCCAACGTCTTACCTTGGCCGCTGCGTTTGCAGCGGCCTTTTTTATGCCTGACAAAAAGCAAGCGTACCCTCCTGAAAGAAAACTCCGAAAAACCCATCGAACACTTCTTATTGCGTAGAAGTACGCAACCCTGCGATTAAAGAAAATTCGAAAGCGCACTCCATCAAACAAGCTTCAATTCATGGAGTGTTCAGACTTTGAATTCAGGCCTTGTCGTAACTTGAACGACTCAAGCATCGCCTGGCGACAAGGGTCGTATTGCCGAGCGTCAAGGCACGGCGTGCTGCCAATGGAAAACCCGGATTCAAACCTGAAAAATAAAAAAACGAGCAAACACGTTGTGCCTGCTCGTTATTTTTCTTGTTAGAGCGAATACTTCTGCAAATTCCCCATCATTTCCTTCAACGCTTCAATATTGTCCTTCGGATGCGCCGCGCCCTCGAAATCGCAGATCTGTTGCCAGTGCGCCGCGACATCTTCCGGGGAGAAGCCGCTGCGGGGATCGAACCCGGCGCCGAGGCTGCGTTCCCAGCGCACCTTGCCCATCCAGCCGCCACCGACTTCAAACAGGCCGGAGGTCTCCTGGCACTGCTCGCTGGCCAGGTACACCACCAGCGGGCTGACCAGTTCCGGTTTGAGCTGTTCGAACACTTGCGGCGGGATCAGGCCTTCGGTCATGCGCGTGCCACCGGTGGGGGCGATGGCGTTGACCAGGATGTTGTTCTTGCGTCCTTCGATGGCCAGGGTACGGGTCAGTCCGTAGAGGCCAAGTTTGGCCATGCCATAGTTGGACTGGCCGAAGTTGCCGTAGATGCCCGAAGTCGAAGCCGTGAAGATCACTCGACCGTAGCTTTGCTCGCGCAGGTGCGGCCAGGCGGCGCGGGTGACTTTATAGGCGCCCTCGACGTGGACGCGATAGACCAGATCCCAGTCGGCGTCGTCCATCTTGTGAAAGGTCTTGTCGCGCAGGATCCCGGCGTTGTTCACCACCACGTCGACACGGCCAAAGACATCGAGGGCGTTTTGCACCAGTTTGTCGCCGTCAGTGACCGAATCGTGGTTGGCCTCGGCGATGCCGCCGGCTTCGCGAATTTCCGCCACCACCCGGTCGGCGGCGGAGGCGTTGGCACCTTCACCCTGGGTCGAGCCGCCGAGGTCGTTGACCAGCACTCTGGCGCCGTGCCGGGCGAACAGCAAAGCGTGCGCCCGACCGAGGCCACCACCGGCCCCAGTGACGATCACGACTTTATCTTCGAAACGTACGGACTCATTCATCGCGGGAACTCCAGCTGGCCTGAGGGACAATAATCCCGAGTGTCAGGCACGGGGCGTTAGGTCACAACGAACAGGGCTGGGGCTGAATGGTGGGCGATAAGGCTGGGGGATGATGAACAGCAAAATCCAAAGATCGCAGCCTGCGGCAGCTCCTACAGAAGGTTGGTGCAGGAGCTGGCGCAGGCTGCGATCTCTTGATCTTTCAGGAACACGCGACCTTGCGCGGCGGCAACTCCAGGCGCTCACGAAACGCCAGATAATGCTTGAGCACCTGCACCGGCGCTTCGATCTGCGGATAGTGGCCGATGCCCGGCAACAGTACGGTGTCGGCATCGGTAATCAGCTTGCGGTAACGCTCGACCATGTGCGCACCGGAGATCGGATCGACTTCGCCATCGATCACTCGTAAGGGCACATCTCCACGTTGCATCGCCGACACCCAGCGGTCACGTTGCACCCGACGCTCCGGGATATAGCCGATCAATTTGTGCAGGATGCGCGGGCCGCGATGGGTCTCGATCAGACTCCAGAAATCATCCAGTTCGCTTTCGCTGGGCCGGGTCTGCGGGCCGAAAATCTGCCGAAAACTTTTCACCAATGCATCACGGGTAAACGCACGCCCGATCATCCAGCCCAGCGGACTGAGCAGCAGCTTTTGCATCAACACCGGTCTATGGGTTTCCGGGAACAGGCCGCCATTGAGAAAGACACAACTGGCGACCTCGATACGATTTTCGTAATGCCGGGCGAGCAGTTCCTGGGCAACGCTGTCGCCATAATCGTGGGCCAGCAGGTGCACCGCTTGCTCGACCTGAAGATGCGCCAACAGCGCCTGTTGCAGGTCGGCCTGTTCCAGCAGGCTGTAGCTGTGATTCAGCGGTTTGGCCGAATCACCGAAACCGAGCATGTCGCAAGCGATCACTCGGTAACGCTGGGCCAGCGGCTGCCACAGGTAGTGCCAGTCCCAACTGGCCGTCGGGAAACCATGGATCAGCAGCAGCGGTTCACCCTGCCCCGCCGTCCAGTAACGGATCGACTGGCCGCGAAAGACAAACGTCCGGCTGCGTTTGCGCCAGACACACAAAGGAATCTCGGCAAGAGGCATTAGAGTTTATATCCGGGGTCTTGTTTATCGAGTTTGCGCAGCAGTGCCGGCCAAGCCAGCGCGCCGCCCATGCCTTGAGCACTTTTGGTCACGCCGGCGATCATCGCCTTGGCTCCCGCGAGGATTTGCGGTTCGATGGCGATCAGTTCAGCACCGCCGGTTTGCGCCATGACCTGAATGTCGCAGGCGCGCTGGAAGGTGAACATCATCAGAAAGGTGTCGGCGATGGTGCCGCCACAGGTCAACAGACCGTGGTTGTGCAGCATCAGGAAATTGTTATCGCCCAGGTCGGCCTGCAAGCGCGCCTTCTCATCGTGATTCAGCGCCACGCCTTCGTAGGCGTGATAGGCCAGGCTCGACAGCACGAACAGCGACTGCTGACTGATCGGCAACACACCCTGTTTTTGCGCGGAAACGGCTACACCGGACGCGGTGTGGGTATGCAGCACACAAACCACATCGTGCCGTACCTCGTGCACGGCGCTGTGGATGGTGTAACCGGCGGGATTGATTTCGTAGGGACTGTCCATGAGCTTGTTGCCGGCCTGATCGACTTTGACCAGGCTCGAGGCGGTGATCTCATGGAACATCAACCCGAACGGGTTGATCAGGAAGTCTTCGGTGCCAGGGACCTTGGCGGAAATGTGGGTGAAGATCAGGTCATCCCAGCCATGCAGCGCCACCAGTCGATAGCAGGCGGCCAGATCGACCCGGGTCTGCCATTCCGCGGCACTGACCTGGTCTTTGACATTAAGGGGCGATTGGACGGGGGCTACGCTCACTGTATGCACCTCTGCGTTCTTATTGTTTTGCACGTGTCAGCAGTCTAGTCAGCTCCCACAATTCACGTAGTTGCATTGCCAGCCAGCTTGATGACTGAGCGGGTCAGCAATGCAAACAGCTTGGATCCATGTCAAAGCAACGACGCCAATAAAGGCGCGGCGAACAGATTGAGCAGCCCGGTCAGCACCATCACCAGCCCCGCCACCGAGCCTTCCTCACCGCCCACTTCATGCGCCCGACTGACCCCGGCCCCATGCGCGCCAACCCCAAACAACGCACCACGCGCCAGCGCACTGCGCAGCGGCAACCACTTGAGCAATACACCGCCGAGCATCGCGCCGAACACGCCAGTGAACATCACGAACACGGCAGTCAGTTCCGGCACGCCACCGAGATCCTGCGCCAGCGGCATGGCGAATGGCGTGGTGATCGAGCGTGGCACCAGCGACATCGTGACTGAGGTGTCCAGCGCCAGCGCCCTGGCCAGTCCGAACGAGGTGGCGATCGACGCCGCGCTGCCGGCGAGCATACCCAGCAACAGCGCTGACCAGTGCCGTACCAACAAGCGCCGCTGTTGCCAGATCGGCACGGCGAAGGCGACCGTCACCGGCCCGAGCACCAGCATCAACCAATGGGTGTTGCTCGAATATTCGGCATACGCGGTGTGCAGCGGCACGGCGAGCGCCAGCAGCAGTGCCGGCACCAGAATCAGTGGCGACAGCAGATAGCGCCCGGTGCGCCGATAAATCCAGCGACTGAACAGGTACGCCAGCAGAGTGAATGCGAGCCAGAACATCGGCATCCATTCAAGCTTCATGGGACCGCCTCAGACGCACGGCCAGCTCTACGGTGAACGCAGTCACCAGCATCACCATCAGGGTACTGGCGCCGATCACCAGCAGAATCCGCCAGCCGTCATTGCGTAACAGCGCGCCGTAGTCGAGCAGGCTCATCAGCGCCGGAATAAAGAACAGCAGCATCTCGGCCATCAGCAATCCGGCCCCCAGTTGCAGCGCCGCCGGTTTGACCCAGCCGAATGCGAACGCCAGCAGCAACAAGGCCATGCCGATGACGCCGCCGGGAATCGGCCACGCCAGCCACGCGGCGATCTGGCAGCCGAGCAGGTAGAGACCGAGCAACACGGTCAGCTCGGCGAATAGACGGGAAAGATACTTGAGGGATGCGGCGTTCATGATGGGCTCCTGACAGGGGCTCATTTTACGAAGCGGCCTGTCATCCCAGAAGCGAATTGTTAGACTCAGCACTATTCCAAAACGGAATCGGATCATGGAATTCAAACAGCTGCGCAGTTTTGTCGAAGTCATGCATCAAGGTGGCTTCACCCAAGCGGCGAGAACCCTGCACATCAGCCAGTCGGCAGTGAGCAAGCAAGTCGCGCAACTGGAGCAGAGCCTCGGCACGCCGTTGCTCGAACGGCTCGGCTCGCAACTGCGCCTGACCGCCGCGGGCAGCGTGGTGCTGCAGCGGGCCGAAGGCATGTTGCGTTTGCGCAATGAGTTGCTGAGTGAACTGGATGATCTGAGCCAACTGGCGCGCGGCGAATTGCGCCTCGGTCTGCCGCTGCTGGGCAGTGATGCGTTATTCGCCGGACTGTTCGCCGAGTATCGGCGGCGCTATCCGAACATCAGCATTCAATTGCTTGAAGGCGGCAGTCGCAACGTCGAGCAGGCGGTACTCAGCGGCGAACTGGAGTTGGGCGGCAGCCTGTTGCCGAAAGATCCGCAGTTCGACTTTCAGCCGTTCTGCGACGAGAAACTCGATGCGTTGCTGCCGGTGGATCATCCGTTGGCGGCTCGCGGCGAGATTGCTCTTGAGGAGTTGGCCGACACGCCGTTCCTGCTGTACCAGCGCAGTTTCGTGCTCAATGACCGGTTATTGCAGGCCTGCCAGCAAATGGGTTTCACCCCTAAAGAGGGTGGGCGCAGCGGCCAGGCGGACTTTCTCGTGGCACTGGTCGCCGCCGGGCAAGGCGTGGTGCTGCTGCCCAGCGTGGTCGCCCGGGCACTGGAGCGTCCGGGCGTGGTGCGCCTGACGTTGCGCGCGCCGGATTATCTGCGCTGGGACATAGCGTTCATCTGGCGTCAGGGCGCCTATCTGTCAAAAGCCGCCCAGGCCTGGCTGGCCTTGCTGCGCGAGCGCGCGATCAGCCCTTGAGCGTGGCGATCAGTTGCGCCAGCCATGGCTCGGCGTCGGCTTCCGGGGTCACGCTTTCGCTCGCGTCCAGACGCAGCATGTCCTGCACTTCGCGCACGCCCAGCTCGGCGAACAACTCGCGCATCAGTTCGCCGCCGCCGCAGAACGTATCGCCGTAACTGGCATCGCCCAAACCGATCACCGCGCCGGGCAAACCTCGCCATGCCATTGGCAATTGATCGCGAATTGTCGAATACAGCGGCATGAGGTTATCCGGCAACTCGCCCATGCCGGTAGTCGAGGTCACGGCAAGCAGCGCTTCAGGGCCGAAAGAAAGCAGATCCGCCAGGCTGGCACGTGGGCTGTAGTAGGTTTCAAAACCGGCGGCTTTCAACAGGTTCTGGGCGTGGCGAGCGACTTCTTCGGCAGTGCCGTAGACCGAACCGGAGAGAATGGCGACTTTCATCAAACGGATCCTGAAACGAAAAAAAAGAGCCGCGATAGTACCAGCCCGAAGGATGAAGTTGCGATTGGCTCTCAACGGATACTGATGGCCTATAGACAGCGCCGGTTGATCTTCTAGAATGCGAGCCATCGACAATGCTGAAAGGATTCACAGATGATCAATGCCAGTCTGCTGCAAATGGTGATCAACGCGTCGAACGATGGAATTGTGGTGGCAGAGAAAGAAGGCGAGCAGGACAACATCCTGATCTATGTAAACCCGGCCTTCGAACGCCTGAGCGGCTACACCAGCGAAGAAATCCTCTATCAGGACTGCCGTTTTCTGCAGGCCGGAGACCGCGATCAGGCGAGCCTGGCGCGGATTCGCGAGGTGCTGCGCAACGGTGGATCGTGTCGGGAAACACTGCGCAACTACCGCAAGGACGGCACGCCGTTCTGGAATGAACTGTCACTGTCGACGGTGAAAAACGCGGATGACGGGATGACTTACTTCGTCGGCGTACAGAAGGATGTGACCGTTCAGGTCAAGGCCCAGCAACGTGTGACACAGCTGGAAGCCGAGGTCGCCGCACTGCAGGCGGAGCTGGCAGCGTTGAAAGCGACGAACGGCGCAAACAAAACTGCGAACTAAGTGTCATTAACTACAATCACCAATGACTTTGTAACTATTTCTTTCGAGCCAGGCCATGCAACGCGACGCACTCCTGACCCAGGACGAGCTGGATTTCATCCAGACCATGCAGCATAACCCGCAGCTTAATGTGCGGGATGCGACGTCGAGCCTGTTGGTCAACGGTGGTTCGCAAATCCGCGATCTGCTCACGCGCCTCGCTGCTCACGAACAAGTGACCATCCAGGCCAACTTCGAAAACCAGCAAATGACCTTCCCGCTGCATCTGGTGGAGGACGAATTCCACGCGCTGCATCTGCGTCTCGGTGTACCCAGCATTTACGAAGACGGCCCGATGATCCGGCCATGGCGTCTGACGCTTGAAGAACCGGTGGCACTGGAAAACGCCAAGGGCCAGCCGGGGGCGATGTGGGTTCACGAGGTATCGCACAAAGGCCTGCTGCTGGAGATGCGCAACAAAACCAAACCGCCGAGGCATTTCGCCCTGTGGTTCAGCCCGTCAGGTTATGAGCGGATCTCCCTGCGTGGCAACTTCGAGCGAGAGACCGAACAGGGTTTCTTTGCCTATGAACTCAGCCAGACCGATGCCGACGAAACCGAACGCCTGCGCCAGTTCATCCTGCAGCAACATCGCCTGACCCACCCTGCTCTGCACACCTGAAATTCACGTATCCAGTTTGCCCGCGAGAAACTGCGTCATGCGCTGACGCATTGTCGCCCCTTCGTTGCCCAGACAACCAATCGAAGAACCCGCCAGGCTGTCCTGCGCCAGATCCGCGGTATCACCGGCCAGCATCACCTGACAATCGAGGCTCAAGGCCAGACGGTTCAACCGTCGCGGCAAATCGGCTGTCGGAGCGTGATTGGAAAACAGCACCAGCGCCTGCGGCTTGATCCGCTCGCACACCAGCGCCAACTCATCGAATGGCTGACCGGTGGTCAGCACCCGCACCCCGGCGTCATTGCCACTGAGAAACAACGCAGCGACCAGCAACTCAAGCTCCCGGCACTGACCGGCCAGCGCGCTGACGACCACCTTGCGCGGCTGCGTGCCGCGCAGCACGACGATGCGCTGCAAGACCCGCGCCCGCAGAAAGCCATCGAAAAACAGCCACTCGCTGGTCTGGCCGAAGGCGTCCTGGCGCTGCAGCATCTGCAGCCACAAAGGCATGAGGATGTCCTGAAACACCACAGGCAACGCGTAGGACGAGAAGATCTGGTTGTAGACCAGATCCAGCGCCCGGTCGTCAAATGAACGGACGGCGAGTTGCACCTGCTGCTGCCACTGCGCGTAATCAGCCTGTACCAGATCATCGGAAATAATATGGGCCAAGGCTTTCAACGGCTCGGTCCTGGCGAGGATCTTGCCGACCTTGCTCACGGCCACACCGCGATCAATCCAGTCGACAATGCTGCGCACACGCTCGATTTCGGTCATCGAATACAGACGATGCCCGCTTTCGGTGCGCGTTGGTTGAATCAACCCGTAGCGACGCTCCCATGCACGTAGCGTGACGGGATTCACGCCCGTCAGCCGCGAAACCTCACGAATGGGAAACAGCTCTTCACGCTCGAGCGCGACAGAGCCCTGCGAGGCAGGGTGAATGTCCGTTTTGACAGGCATTGTCCGATCAATGTCCTTGATGGTTCTTGGATCCCATTCTATATCCGATGCCCCATCAGCGTTCAAGCAATGATCTGCGACGAACGTCTCTGGTTTAATCACGAAAATCAGGAATAATCCTTGCTTGTTGAAAAGCGCAGGCTCCTACCCCCGCCTGCGTATTGCGAAGTTCCTACCCGGAGCGACGCACTCGGAATACGGAGATACATAATGTCTACTTCCCCCGTCACGCTGATGGTTGCGCGTCGCGTCGCCGACGGCCGCTATCAGGACCTGATGGCCTGGCTGCGCGAAGGCGAACAACTGGCCACAGACTTTCCCGGTTACCTGGGTTCCGGCGTGCTCGCTCCGCCACCCGGTGACAACGAATTCCAGATCATTTTCCGCTTCGTCGATGAGCAGACCCTGCACGCCTGGGAGCACTCGGCCTCGCGTACCGCGTGGCTGGCCCGTGGCAGCGATCTGTTTGCACACCCCAAAGAGCACCGCGTCAGCGGCATCGAAGGCTGGTTTGGTGCGGCCGGTCAACGGCCACCGCGCTGGAAACAGGCCGTGGCGATCTGGCTGGCGTTCTTCCCAGTGTCACTGCTGTTCAACTTTGTCCTCGGGCCATTGCTCGGCGAGATGAGCCTGCTGCCGCGCGTGTTGATCAGCACGGCGTGCCTGACGCCATTGATGGTGTATTTCTTTATCCCGTTGTCGACGCGGTTGCTGGCCAACTGGTTGAACAGTGTTCCAGCACCTCGACTGCCTGTTGAACCAGTGTCTCAAAACCGCTGAGAGCCCATGTGGGAGCGGGCTTGCTCGCGAAAGCGTCGTGTCAGTTGATGCATCCGTGTCTGGCACACCGCATTCGCGAGCAAGCCCGGCTCCCACAAAAGCACAGCACCCGTCTTGCGATAGGTGGGCACCCCGCGTCACTGTTATAGTTTTTACTCCCACCGCGACGCGAGCCACTCATGTCCATATCCTCCGCCCCGATCCTCATCACCGGTGCCGGCCAGCGTGTCGGTCTGCACTGCGCGCAGCGTTTGCTTGAGGACGGCCATCGGGTCATCTTTACCTACCGCAGCGAACGTCCCGGCGTGCAAACCCTGCAGGATCTGGGCGCTATCGGCGTGTTCGCGGACTTTTCCAGCGAAGCTGCCATCCTTGCCTTCATCGATGAACTGAAGACCCGCACCGATAGCCTGCGCGCCATCGTGCACAACGCCTCCGAATGGCTGGCGGAAACCCCGGGCAGTGAAGCCGAAGCCTTCTCGCGCATGCTCAATGTGCACATGCTCGCGCCGTACCTGATCAATCTGCACTGCGCCGACCTGCTCAAGCGCTCTACCCCGGCCGACATCATCCACATCAGCGACGATGTCACGCACAAGGGCAGCAGCAAACACATCGGTTATTGTGCCAGCAAGGCCGGGCTCGACAGCCTGACCCTGTCCTTCGCCGCGCGCTATGCGCCGGCAATCAAGGTCAACGGCATCGCACCGGCCCTGCTATTGTTCAATCCCGACGACGACGCGGCGTACCGCGCCAAGGCGCTGGCCAAATCCGCGCTGGGCATCGAGCCCGGCAGCGAAGTGATCTACCAGAGCCTGCGCTATCTGCTCGACAACCCCTATGTCACCGGCACGACCCTGACCGTCAACGGCGGACGTCACGTCAAATAAGTTGCTGCGCGAGGATCTGCCATGACCCGTTCCCTGCCCGAGAATTACCGCGAGATCCTCATCGGCCTCGGCGAAGATCCCGACCGCGAAGGCTTGCTCGACACGCCGCTGCGCGCGGCGAAAGCCATGCAGTATCTGTGTCATGGCTACGAACAGAGTGTGGATGAGATCGTCAATGGCGCGCTGTTCGCTTCCGACAGCGACGAGATGATCATCGTCGCCGACATCGAGCTCTACTCGTTGTGCGAACATCACCTGCTGCCCTTCATCGGTAAGGCCCATGTGGCTTATATTCCGACAGGCAAGGTGCTGGGGCTGTCGAAGATCGCGCGGCTGGTGGACATGTTCGCCCGGCGCCTGCAGATTCAGGAAAACCTCACCCGGCAGATTGCCGATGCGGTGCAACAGGTCACCGATGCCGCCGGCGTCGCGGTGGTCATCGAGGCCCGGCACATGTGCATGATGATGCGCGGTGTCGAGAAACAGAATTCGACCATGAACACCTCGGTCATGCTCGGCGCCTTTCGCGAGTCGAGCAACACCCGCCAGGAGTTCCTGCAATTGATTGGACGGAGCAAGTAAATGTCACAACTTCAACCGGGAATGGCGCGCATCCGGGTCAAGGATCTGCGCCTGCGCACCTTTATCGGGATCAACGAGGACGAGATCCTCAACAAGCAGGATGTGCTGATCAACCTCACCATCCAGTACGCCGCGCAGGAAGCGGTGCGCGACAACGACATCGACCACGCGCTGAACTATCGCACCATCACCAAGGCGATCATCGCCCACGTCGAGGGCAATCGCTTTGCGCTGCTCGAACGCCTGACCCAGGAATTGCTGGACCTGGTGATGACCAATACCGCGGTGCTGTACGCCGAAGTCGAAGTCGACAAGCCGCATGCGCTGCGGTTCGCCGAGTCGGTGTCGATCACCCTCGCCGCCAGCCGCTGAGCATGTCTGGCGCATCGCGCGCCAGACTTTTATCATCCGCGCCACGAATAGACTGCACAGAGCCCATCATGACCGAGCAACAACGCCTCGAACTCGAAGCCGCCGCCTTCCGTCGGCTGGTCGCCCACCTGGACAGCCGCAAGGACGTGCAGAACATCGACCTGATGAACCTCGCCGGGTTCTGCCGCAACTGCCTGTCCAAGTGGTACAAGGCTGCCGCCGATGAGCAGCAGATCGAGGTCAGCCTCGATGACGCACGCGAAGTGGTTTACGGCATGCCTTACGCCGAGTGGAAAGCCCAATATCAGCAAGAAGCCAGCGCCGAGCAACAAGCGGCGTTCGCCAAAGGAAAACCCAATGAGTGATCTGAACACCCTGCGCGCCAGCCTCAAAAGCGGCGAACACGCTTTCGCCGACACCCTGGCTTTCATCGCCGCCGGTTACGACTATCAGCCTCAAGCGTTCAACAACGGTGGCGTGGAAAACGCCGCTGGGCAGAACGAAGGTTCGTGCAAGACCCTGGGCCTGGCACTGCTGGAAGGCCTGAGCGATGAAGAAGCGCTGCTGGCGTTCGGTGAACATTACCGTTCGGTGGTGGCGACGCCAGAAGGCAGTGACCACGGCAATATCCGTGCGCTGATCAAGCACGGTCTGGCCGGTGTGAAGTTCGAAACGCAGCCCCTGACCCGCCGCTGAATCCCATAGACAACGCCATCCCCTGTGGGAGCGGGCTTGCTCGCGAAGGCGCCGTGTCAGGCGACTTTTCTTTGTCTGAGACAACGCTTTCGCGAGCAAGCCCGCTCCCACAGGGTTATGCGGTGCAGCGGAAATACGGGCACAAAAAAAACCGGCCGAAGCCGGTTTTTTTGTGTCTGCGATTTAGAACGAAGCGTTCTGCAGACCGTCCAGGTAACGCTCGGTGTCCAGTGCAGCCATGCAGCCGGCGCCGGCCGAGGTGATGGCCTGACGGTAAACGTGGTCGGCCACGTCACCGGCAGCGAAGATGCCTTCGACGCTGGTTGCAGTCGCGTTGCCGTCACGGCCGCCCTGCACCACCAGGTAACCGTCTTTCAGGGTCAACTGGCCTTCGAACAGCGAAGTGTTCGGAGTGTGGCCGATCGCGATGAATACGCCGTCGACCTTGATTTCGTCGAAGCTGCCGTCGTTGTTCTTCAGACGCGCACCGGTCACGCCCATGTTGTCGCCCAGCACTTCGTCGAGGTTGGCGTTCAACTTGAGGATGATCTTGCCTTCGGCCACACGGGCGTTGAGCTTGTCGATCAGGATCTTCTCGGCGCGGAAGGTTTCGCGACGGTGGATCAGGGTCACGGTGCTGGCGATATTAGCCAGGTACAGTGCTTCCTCAACAGCGGTGTTGCCGCCGCCGACCACAGCCACTGGCTTGTTGCGGTAGAAGAAACCGTCGCAGGTCGCGCAGGCCGAAACGCCTTTGCCCATGAACGCTTCTTCCGACGGCAGGCCCAGGTAACGAGCGCTGGCACCGGTGGCGATGATCAGGGCGTCGCAGGTGTAAGTCGCGCTGTCGCCGGTCAGGGTGTATGGCTTGGCAGCGAAGTCCACGGCGTTGATGTGATCGAAAACGATCTCGGTTTCAAAACGCTCGGCGTGCTCGCGCATCCGCTCCATCAGCGCCGGACCGGTCAGGCCGTGAACGTCGCCTGGCCAGTTGTCGACTTCGGTAGTGGTGGTCAATTGACCACCAGCCTGCATGCCGGTGATCAGCAGTGGTTTGAGGTTGGCACGGGCGGCGTAGACCGCGGCGCTGTAACCGGCAGGGCCGGAACCGAGAATAATCACTCGCGAATGACGGACTTCAGACATGACCTGCTCCTGTTGACCGAGCCGAAAGACTGGCGCGGAACGCCGGACTGCCGGCGGGAATAAAAAAGGACTGTGGATAACCTTGGGGAAGGCATGAGCTCGACAGTCCTGTAAAAAGTTGGGTGCAGCGTATCGAGGGGGGCAAGATTAAGGAAATACGGTTTAACAATCCAGCTCATAGGTGGTCTCTATGCGCAGACTCCGACCAGATCGACGTCTTTGTTACAGTGAATGTCGATCGCTCTGCCGCGCTTTCGCACGCAGTGCAAAGCCGGTAAGGTCGGCGCGTTTTCCCTTGCTCGGAGCACCTTATGCCCGCACCTGTTCTGTCCGGCCCGCAATACCTGCGCGAAGGCCTCAAACTGGTTCTCAGCCCCGGCCTGCGCCTGTTCGTGTTGCTGCCACTGGCAATCAACCTGGTGCTGTTCGTCGGATTGATCTATCTGGCCGGCCATCAGTTCAGCCTGTGGGTCGACAGCCTGATGCCATCGCTGCCCGACTGGCTGAGTTTCCTCAGCTATATCCTCTGGCCGCTGTTCGTGGTGCTGGTGGCGCTGATGGTGTTCTTCACCTTCACCATGCTCGCCAACGTGATCGCCGCGCCGTTCAACGGTTTCCTCGCGGAAAAAGTCGAAGTGGTGGTGCGCGGCACTGACGATTTCCCGGCCTTCAGCTGGGGCGAACTGATCGCGATGATCCCGCGTACCCTCGCCCGGGAAATGCGCAAACTTGGCTACTTCCTGCCCCGGGCGATCGGCCTGTTCATCCTCTCGTTCATCCCGGTGGTGAACATCGTCGCCGCGCCGCTGTGGCTGCTGTTCGGCGTGTGGATGATGGCGATCCAGTACATCGACTACCCGGCGGACAACCACAAACTGGGCTGGAACGAAATGCTCGCCTGGCTGCGCCAGAAGCGCTGGCAGAGCATGAGTTTTGGCGGGATCGTCTATCTGGCGCTGCTGATTCCAGTGGTCAACATTCTGATGATGCCGGCCGCTGTGGCCGGGGCAACATTGTTCTGGGTGCGTGAACGGGGTGCGGAGAACCTCGTCACGCAGCGCTAGGCCGCTCCCAGACAGCCAGTCACAAATCCATCATCCGAACGTCACAGGCACGACATGGCCTCAGCCGACACTGAGGTCATGACGACAGCTCTGCATATCACCCTGATCAGCGAAACCTTCCCACCGGAAATCAACGGGGTGGCCAATACCCTTGGCCGCTTGTGCGATGGCTTGCGCGCGCGTGGGCATCAGGTGGAGCTGGTGCGCCCGCGTCAGGCGGGCGATCCGCAGCGCGTCGAGGACGATGCCTTGCTGTTGTGCCGGGGCTGGCCGTTGCCGGGTTATCCCGGACTGCAATGGGGTCAGTCGTCGATGCACAAGCTGCTGCGGCGCTGGAAACGCCAGCGCCCGGATGTGCTGTACATCGCCACCGAAGGCCCGCTCGGTTTGTCGGCCTTGCGCGCGGCGCGACGTCTGGGGATCTCGGTGGTCAGTGGCTTTCACACCAATTTTCAGCAGTACACCAATCAGTACGGGCTGAGTTTGCTGACGCGCTTGCTCACGCATTATCTGCGCTGGTTTCACAACCGCTCGGCGATGACCCTGGTGCCCAGTTTCAGTCAGCGCCTGGAACTGGAGCGTCGGCATTTCGATCGCCTCGCCCTGCTGTCCCGTGGCGTGGACAGCCAGTTGTTTCACCCGGCCAAGCGCCTGAACGGCTTGCGTGAACAATGGGGTTTGTCCGAGCAGGACATCGCGGTGATTCACGTCGGACGTCTGGCCCCGGAGAAGAACCTCGGCCTGCTCAAGCGCTGCTTCGACACCCTGTGCAGCACTTATCCACAGCGCAATCTGAAGCTGATCGTGGTCGGCGACGGACCGCAACGTCTGGCGCTGGAAAAGCAAATCCCGCAGGCGATCTTCTGTGGTTCACAACTCGGCGAAGCGCTGGCGGCGCACTATGCGTCCGGCGATATCTTTCTGTTTCCGAGCATGACCGAAACCTTCGGCAACGTGGTACTTGAAGCACTGGCGTCCGGTCTGGGGGTGGTCGCTTACGATCAGGCTGCGGCGGCGCAGCACATCCGTCACGGCTACAACGGCGTGTTGGCGATGCCCGGGGATGAGGAAGCGTTTTGCGATGCGGCGGCGTGGTTATTGGAAGAGGACGAGCGCTTGCGCTGTGTGCGTCTGAATGCGCGGCAGCATGCCAGTCGCCAGGGCTGGGCGGCGATCATCGAGCAGTTTGAAAAGCATTTGCGTGGCGCGTGTGTGCGGGAGCAGGTGTTGCCGAATGCGCAGACATTACCTTAGATAATCGTCGACTCAGATGCCCTCTTCGCGAGCAAGCCCGCTCCCACATTTGGAATGCATTTCAAAATGTGGGAGCAGGTGGTGCCGAATGCGCAGACATTACCTTAGATAATCGTCGACTCAGATGCCCTCTTCGCGAGCAAGCCCGCTCCCACATTTGGAACGCATTTCAAAATGTGGGAGCAGATGGTGCCGAATGCGCAGACATTGCCTTAGATATCGTCGACTCTGATGCCCTCTTCGCGAGCAAGCCCGCTCCCACATTTGGAATGCATTTCAAAATGTGGGAGCGGGCTTGCTCGCGAAGGGGTCGGTAATGGCGACGCTTAAACCAGGGTCATCAACGCCTCACGGCTGAACGGCAGAATGTCCTGCTCACGCCCTTCACGGACTTTCAGCGCCCAGTCCGGATCCACCAGCAGCGCACGGCCAACCGCCACCAGATCGAATTCGTCGTTGTTCAGACGCTCCAGCAGTTTCTCCAGGCTCGCCGGTTGCGCGACTTTATCGGTGTTGACCATGAACTGCAGGAACTCACCGTCCAGGCCGACACTGCCCACTGTAATGGTAGGTTTGCCGGTGAGCTTGCGCGTCCAGCCCGCCAGGTTCAGCTCGGAACCATCAAATTCAGGCTCCCAGAAACGCCGCGTCGAGCAGTGGAAAATGTCCACCCCAGCGTCGGCCAACGGCTTGAGGAATTCGCCCAGCGCCTCCGGGGTCTGCACCAGACGCGCGGTGTAATCCTGCTGCTTCCACTGCGAAAAACGGAAGATGATCGGGAAGCCTTCACCGACTGCCGCACGCACCGCTTGAATCAACTCGATGGCGAACCGCGAACGGTTGGCCAGGCTGCCGCCGTATTCATCGGTACGCTGGTTGCTGCCTTCCCAGAAGAACTGGTCGATCAGATAGCCGTGGGCGCCGTGGATTTCCACGCCGTCCATACCGATGCTTTGCGCATCCTTTGCCGCTTGGGCGAAAGCACCGATCACGTCTTGAATGTCCTGTTTGGTCATGCCGTGCACCACGACCTGGCCATCCTTGAGTTTTTCCGTCGGGCCGTAAGCCGGGACGCTGGCGTCCGGCTCGGTGCCGATGCGGCGCACGCTGCCGACGTGCCACAGTTGCGGAACAATCTTGCCGCCCTCAGCGTGTACCGCATCAACCACCTTCTTCCAGCCGGCCAGTGGCGCTTCGCCGAAGAACTGCGGCACGTTCGGGTAACCGTTGGAAGCCTTATGACCGACGGTGGTGCCTTCGGTGATGATCAGACCAACACCGGCCGCAGCGCGGCGACGGTAGTACTCGATCACTTTGGAATTGGGTACGCCACCTGGGGAAAACGAGCGGGTCATCGGCGCCATGACCACACGGGTCGGCAGTTCGAGGGCACCGAGGTGGAACGGTTTGAACAGGGCTTGAACCGGCATTGGAAGGCTCCACAGGGAATGACTTTATGACGGCGATAATATGAACAGTCCGTGCCTTTGAACAGCACTATTGATCTGAATGATTAAGGGTCAAAAGTCAGGCAAAAAAAAATCGCAGCTCAATGGCTGCGATTTTTGTGTTTCAGCCCAGCGCTTTTTCAATCGCGTGGACAATGGTCGGATCATCCGGCGGCGTGCGCGGCGAGAATCGCGCCAATACCCGGCCATCCTTGCCGAGCAGGAATTTCTCGAAGTTCCAGGTGATATCCCCCGGAAACTCTGCGCCCTCGCCCGCCAGCAAGCGGTACAGCTGATGACGATCATGGCCGTTGACTTCAAGCTTGCTCGACAACGGAAACGTCACACCATAGTTCAGGCTGCAGAACTCCTGGATTTGCTGTTCGGTACCTGGCTCCTGACCGGCAAACTGATTGCACGGCAGGCCCAGCACACTGAAGCCTTTGTCTTTGAATTGCTGATAGAGGTTTTCCAGTGCCGCGTACTGTGGGGTCAAGCCGCATTTGGAGGCGACGTTGACCACCAGCACGACTCGGCCCTTGAAAGGCGCCAGCGGTAGCTCCTGACCATCCAGGGCTGTCAACTTAAGGTCGTGAAAAGCACTCATGACGTACTCCAGGGATTCCGTGTTCTACTCGAAACAGCCACTTGGCGAGGCCACCAAGGACAGCCGCGGACTAAAAAGGCGCCCGCAGGCGCCTCTCCAGTACTCGAAGCTTAGCGCAGAAAATCAGTGGTGATGGCCACCTTCGCCATGGACGTGGCCATGAGCAACTTCTTCCTGGCTGGCATCACGAACAGCAACGACCTTCACTTTGAAGTTCAGGCGCTGACCGGCCAGTGGGTGGTTACCGTCGACGGTGACGTCGTCGCCGTCCAGGTCACGGATGGTCACAATCTGCATCTGGCCGTCCGGCGCCGAAGCGTGGAACTGCATGCCGACTTCCAGCTCGTCAACGCCTTCGAACATGCTGCGGCTCAGGGTGCTGACCAGTTCAGCGGCGTATTCGCCGTAAGCGTCTTCCGGCTCAACGGAAACTTCCAGCTCGTCACCGACAGCTTTGCCTTCCAGAGCTTTTTCCAGGCCCGGGATGATGTTGCCTGCGCCTTGCAGGTAGACCAGCGGAGCGCCGCCGGCGGAGCTGTCGATGACCTCACCAGCGTCGTTGGTCAGGGTATAGTCGATGGAGACAGCCTTATTGGCGGCGATCAGCATGGGGCGAGACCTTTTGCATAAGAATATAGAAAGGCCAAGTTTAGCGAAGCAATCGCGCGAAAGCGAACACAACCCGGACAAACGGGATTCGACGCTCACCGGCTTCCATCAGGATGAAGACGGTCACTGGGTGGCCGAGCTTTCCTGTGGCCACACCCAGCACCTGCGTCACCAGCCGCCGTGGCAATCGCGGGCCTGGGTTCTTGATCCGGCGCAACGTATTGAAAAAATAGGCCAACCCTTTGCCTGCGGTTGGTGCGCACAAGGCTCGGTTAGCGATAACCTTGGCGACTGAATTGCGGTAGGCGGTCACGTATAGATCGCCACCATTGCCATGCACCCTTAGAGAATCCGCATGCAAACTTTTTTTATCGCGCCCACCGATTTTGGCGTGGGTCTGACCTCCATCAGCCTCGGGCTGGTGCGTACCCTGGAGCGGGCCGGTCTGAAAGTCGGCTTCTTCAAACCGATTGCCCAGCCGCATCCGGGCGATACCGGCCCTGAGCGTTCCACCGAACTGGTGGCGCGCACCCACGGCCTGAAACCGCCGCAGCCACTGGGCCTGGCCCACGTCGAGCGGATGCTCGGCGACGGCCAGCTCGATGAGTTGCTCGAAGAAATCATCGCCCTTTATCAGCAAGCCGCCATCGGTAAAGACGTGCTGGTGGTCGAAGGCATGGTGCCTACCCGCAGCGCCAGTTACGCCGCGCGGGTCAACCTGCACCTGGCCAAGAGCCTCGATGCCGAGGTGATTCTGGTCTCGGCGCCGGAAAACGAAGTGCTCGCCGAACTCTCCGGCCGCGTCGAATTGCAGGCGCAACTGTTCGGCGGCCCGAAAGACCCGAAAGTCCTCGGCGTGATCCTCAACAAGGTCAAGACCGATGAAAGCATGGACGCCTTCGCCACACGTCTGAAGGAGCATTCGCCGCTGTTGCGCAGCGGTGATTTCCGCCTGCTCGGTTGCATTCCGTTCCAGCCCGAACTCAACGCACCGCGCACCCGTGACGTCGCCGACCTGATGGGCGCGCAGGTGCTCAACGCCGGCGATTACGAAACCCGGCGCATGACCAAAATCATCATCTGCGCCCGTACCATGCGCAACACCGTGGAGCTGCTCAAACCCGGCGTGCTGGTGGTGACCCCGGGCGACCGCGACGACATCATTCTTGCGGTCAGCCTCGCGGCGTTGAACGGCGTACCGCTGGCCGGGCTGTTGCTGACCAGTGACACCCTGCCCGATCCGCGCATCATGGACTTGTGCCGAGGCGCGTTGCAGGCCGGCCTGCCGGTGTTGTCGGTGAGCACCGGCTCCTACGACACCGCCAACCTGCTCAATGGCCTGAACAAGGAAATCCCCATCGATGACCGCGAGCGCGCGGAGATCATCACCGACTTCGTCGCCAGCCACCTCGACGCCAAGTGGCTGCATCAACGCTGCGGCACGCCGCGGGAAATGCGCCTGTCACCCGCGGTATTCCGCTATCAACTGATTCAACGGGCGCAGTCGGCGAACAAACGTATCGTCCTGCCCGAAGGCAGCGAACCACTCACCGTGCAAGCGGCAGCAATCTGCCAGGAGCGCGGCATCGCCCGTTGCGTGTTGCTGGCCAAACCCGAGGACGTCGAAGCGGTGGCCCGCGCGCAAGGTATCGAGTTGCCGCCGGGGCTGGAGATTCTCGATCCGGACCTGATCCGCGAGCGCTACATCGAGCCGATGGTCGCCCTGCGCAAAAGCAAAAGCCTCAACGCGCCGATGGCCGAACAGCAGCTGGAAGACACCGTGGTGATCGGCACCATGATGCTCGCGCTGGATGAGGTCGACGGTCTGGTCTCGGGCGTGATCAACACCACCGCCAACACCATCCGCCCGGCCCTGCAACTGATCAAGACCGCACCGGGCTGCACGCTGGTGTCGTCGGTGTTCTTCATGCTGTTCCCCGAAGAAGTGCTGGTCTACGGCGACTGCGTGATGAACCCGCACCCGAGCGCAACAGAACTGGCCGAGATCGCTCTGCAAAGCGCCGACTCGGCTGCCGCATTCGGCATCACCCCGCGCGTGGCGATGATCAGTTACTCCAGCGGCGAATCGGCCAGCGGCGAAGAAGTCGAGAAAGTCCGCGAAGCCACCCTGCTCGCCCACGAGCAACAGCATTCGCTGCTGATCGACGGCCCGCTGCAATACGACGCCGCTGCCAACGCAGACGTCGCCCGGCAACTGGCACCGAACAGCCAGGTGGCCGGTCGCGCCACGGTGTTCGTGTTCCCCGACCTGAACACCGGCAACACCACCCACAAAGCCGTGCAGCGCAGCGCCGACTGCGTCAGCCTCGGCCCGATGCTGCAAGGCCTGCGCAAACCGGTGAACGACCTGCCGCGCGGCGCGCAGGTCGACGACATCGTCTACACCATCGCCCTGACCGCGATCCAAGCCGCCAACCGACCTATGGATGTGTAAATGCTGGACTTCCTGCCCGCCCCGATTCGCGGCTTGATCGCCGCGCTGCTGTTGGCGCTCAATACGATTCTGCTGTGCTCGTTCCTGTTCTGCGTGGCGCTGATCAAAGTGCTGCCCTTCGACCTCGCCCGCCGCGCCTCACTGTGGCTGATGAGCCACACCCACGAAGCGTGGATCAGCAACAACAAAGCCTGGATGAACCTGGTGCGCCGCACGCGCTGGCACATCAGCGGCCTGCAAGGTCTGGACTACCAACACTCGTACCTGATCACCAGCAACCACCAGAGCTGGGTCGACATCCTGGTGCTGCAATACGTACTCAACCGCCGTATTCAGCCGCTGAAGTTCTTCCTCAAACAGGAGCTGATCTGGGTCCCGGTGATCGGTCTGGCGTGGTGGGCGCTGGGCTTCCCGTTCATGAAGCGCTACTCCAAGGCCTACCTGGAAAAGCACCCGGAAAAGAAAGGCAAAGACCTGAAAACCACGCGCAAGACCTGCGCGAAATTCCGCAACAACCCGGTGGGGATTTTCAACTTCGTCGAAGGCACACGCTTCACCGAAGGCAAACATGCGCAACAGCAGTCACCGTTCAAATACCTGCTCAAACCCAAGGCCGGCGGCATCGCGTTTGTGCTCGATGCCATGGGCGAACAGTTGGAGTCGATCGTCAACGTGACCATTCACTACCCGGGCGGGCGCCCGGGTTTCTGGGATCTGCTGTGCGGCAACGTGCGCGACGTGGTGGTGCACTTTGAAGAACTGAAAATCCCACCGGCATTCATCGGCAAGAACTACGACCAGGACGGCGAATATCGCCTGCAATTCCAGGGCTGGATCAACCAGCTGTGGCAGGACAAGGATGCGCTGCTGGAACAGATGCACCGAGAATTCCCGAAGCAGCACTAAACCTTGTGGGAGCCTGGCTGCTGGTGATTGTGGAGGATCAGCAAGCATCATTGGTGAATGACACACCGCCATCGCTGGCAAGCCAGCTCCCACAGTTGGAATGGGTGCGTTCAGTTGGAGATTGGTCGCTCGCAGGCCGCCTTCGTTGGCAAGCCAGCCCCCACATTGGGATTGGGTGCATGCAGTTGGGGATTGATTGGGGGCAGGCCGCTTTCGCGAGCAGGCTCGCTCCTACAGTTTTGGGCTGGGTGTGTTCAGTTGGGGATTGGTCGGCTGTCAGGCCGCCATCGCTGGCAAGCCAGCTTCCACAAAATCAAGATCAAAAGATCGCAGCCTGCGGCAGCTCCTACAGGGAAGATAAGTACAACCCGCACGCGGCGCATGCCGCCCCACTCCAGGATGAGCGCAAGCTCGGCTGCCGCTCTTGATCTTGATCTTGATCCACGGGCGACGTCGGAAGGCTGAGTGGAGGGATTGATCCGGGGGTGGGAGCGCAGCGACCGTTTGGCGCAGCCAAACACAGCGAGAGGAGGTGCAGCGAAGCAAACCGTAGGCGCTGCCCCCCGGATCGATCCCGCAGCGAAGGCACCCCGAGCCCCAGCGAGCGGGCCGCACGCAGGAGCAAGCCTTTTTGGTTACTTTTTCGGCGTCTGGAAAAAGTGACCCGCCGTAAGGGCGGAACCCTAAGCCGCCGTTACCACAGCAACGGATATACACCCAAAACCCCAAGAGCATGGTCGGCCCAAAGGCCGCCACCGCCGAAAACCAAATTACTCCAATAAAAAAGCCCGCCGATGATCACTCATCCACGGGCTCTTCATTTCCAGCTAACGCTTAAATCGCGCCACGCTGACGCAGCAGATCCAGCACTTGCTTAACGCTTTCTTCCAAAGACAACGACTGCGTGTCGATCACCAGATCAGCATTCAGCGGCACGTCATACGGGAACGACTCACCCGGAATATTATCGCCACCCGCAGCATACAAGCCCTGCGGATCACGCTCGGCACACACCGCCGGCGAAGCCTGCACATAAACCGTCAGCAGACGCTCCTTACCGATCAGATCCTTGGCCTGTTCGCGACCTTCAGCACTCGGCGCAACAAACGCCGCCAGCGTCAACAGACCGGCCTCGTTGAACTGACGCGCCACATGCGCAGCACGCCGCCAGTTCTCGGTACGGCCAGCACGATCCTGCGGCAGCCCCTTGTTCAGGTCGTGACGCAGATTCTGACCATCCAGCACAAACACCGCACGGCCCATGTCGAACAGCTTGCGCTCGACCGCATAGGCCAGCGTGCTCTTGCCCGCGCCCGACAGACCGCTGAACAACACGGTAGCCGGCTGCTGGCCAAAGCGCTGGGCACGTTCCTCAGTGGCAACGTGAGCCAGTTTGCCGTGGTGCGAGGCAGTCCCGTGAGCCACTGGCTGAGCGATGATCATGCCGGCGCCGACGGTGCCATTGGTCAGACGATCGATGACGATGAACGCGCCGGTGGTGCGGTTGCTGTCGTAACCGTCGAGGGCGATCGGCGCGTCGAGCGCGATCTTCACCTTGCCGATTTCGTTGAGCTGCAACGCGCTCGCCGGGCCTTCTTCGAGGGTGTTCACGTCGACCTTGTTGACGATGCTGGCGATCGAGCCCGGCACATAACTGGTCGCGCGTTTGATGTCGTATTTCTTGCCCGGCAGCATCGGCTCTTCAGCCATCCACACCAGCATCGCTTCGAAGCTGTCGGTGACCGGCGGCACGTTGTCGGCATGCACCAGCAGGTCGCCGCGGGAGATGTCGATTTCGTCTTCCATGGTCAGCGTCACCGCTTGACCCGGGCCGGCCTGCTCCAGCTCACCTTCGAAGGTGACGATGGATTTGACGCGGCTGCTCTTGCCCGACGGCAGAACCACCACTTCGTCGCCCTTGTGCACGATGCCGCTGGCGAGGGTGCCAGCGAAACCGCGGAAGTTCAGGTTCGGACGGTTGACGTACTGCACCGGGAAACGCAGATCGGTGAAGTTGCGGTCGCCCGCCACTTCCACGGTCTCGAGGATTTCCATCAGCGACTGGCCTTTGTACCAAGGCGAGCGCTCGGACTTGTTCACCACGTTGTCGCCCTTGAGGGCAGACATCGGCACGAAGTGCATGCTGGTCGGCTTCATCTTCAAGCCTTCGGCGAACTTCAGGTAGTCGGCCTTGATCGACTCGAACACGCCTTCATCGAAGTCCTTCAGGTCCATCTTGTTGATGGCGACCACGATGTGCTTGATGCCGAGCAACGAGGCGATGAAGCTGTGGCGACGGGTCTGGGTCTGCACGCCGTAACGGGCGTCGACCAGGATGATCGCCAGGTCACAGGTGGACGCACCGGTGGCCATGTTGCGGGTGTACTGCTCATGGCCGGGGGTGTCGGCGATGATGAATTTGCGCTTGGCGGTGGAGAAATAGCGGTAAGCGACATCGATGGTGATGCCCTGCTCACGCTCGGCCTGCAGGCCATCGACCAGCAATGCCAGGTCGATGTCGTCACCGGTGGTGCCGACTTTCTTCGAATCGCGGGTGATGGCTTCCAGGTGATCTTCGTAGATCATCTTGGAGTCGTGCAGCAGGCGCCCGATCAGGGTGCTCTTGCCGTCATCGACGTTACCGCAGGTCAAAAAGCGCAGCAGCTCTTTACGCTCGTGCTGGCCCAGGTAGGCGAGGATGTCCTCGCTGATCAAATCAGATTGGTGCGACATGACAACCCCTTAGAAATAACCCTGACGTTTCTTGTCTTCCATCGAGCCTGCGCCATCGTGGTCGATGACCCGGCCCTGGCGCTCGGAAGTTCGCGTCAGGAGCATTTCCTGAATGATGTCCGTGAGGGTTTCAGCCTCGGACTCCACCGCGCCCGTCAACGGGTAGCAGCCAAGGGTACGGAAACGCACTTTCTTTTTGACGATGCGTGCCTTGTCCTCGTCGGACAGGTGTTCGAGGATGCGGTCGTCGTCGATCATGATCAGCGTGCCGTTCTTCTCGATCACTTCGCGCTCGGCGGCGAAGTACAGCGGCACGATCGGGATGCCTTCGAGGTAGATGTATTGCCAGATGTCCAGTTCGGTCCAGTTCGACAACGGGAATACACGAATGGATTCGCCCTTGTTGACCTTGCCGTTGTAGACGTTCCACAGCTCCGGACGCTGATTCTTCGGGTCCCAGCGATGCTTGCTGTCGCGGAACGAGTACACACGCTCCTTGGCGCGGGACTTCTCTTCATCGCGACGGGCGCCGCCGAACGCTGCGTCGAAACCATGCTTGTCGAGCGCCTGCTTCAGGCCCTCGGTCTTCATGATGTCGGTGTGCTTGGCGCTGCCGTGGGTGAACGGATTGATGTTCTGCGCCACGCCGTCGGGGTTGATGTGAGTGATCAGGTCCAGGCCCAGCTCTTCGACCATCTTGTCGCGGAACTTGTACATCTCCTGGAATTTCCAGCGAGTGTCGACGTGCATCACCGGAAACGGCAGTTTGCCCGGGAAGAACGCCTTGCGTGCCAGATGCAGCATCACGGCGGAGTCTTTACCGATGGAGTACAGCATCACCGGGTTGTCGAACTCGGCGGCCACCTCGCGGATGATGTGGATGCTTTCCGCCTCCAGCTGTTTCAGATGCGTCAGTTTGTCGACCATGGCTACTCACGAAAGCTTTCTTATGAACGGCCAGCGGGCCGTGTTCGAGCGGGGAATCCTAGCACAGCGACCTCTTCTAATCAGGACGCCTACTAGATCGAAAGGGCATATGAATATGCCCACCAGTTCGGCCGTGAAACGCTGTTCCTGTGGGAGCGGGCTTGCTCGCGAAGGCGGAGGATCAGTCAAAATCATTGTTGAATGACACACCACTTTCGGGAGCAAGCCCCCTCCCGCACTGGATAGATGTTTAGCCTCAGATCGGGTTCGGGCAGTCGATGAAGATGTGTTCGAGGGCAAAACGCTTCGCCAGATAATCGCCCAGCGCCTGCACGCCATAGCGCTCGGTGGCATGGTGGCCGGCGGCGATGAAGCTGATGTCGTTTTCCCGAGCGCTGTGGAAGGTCTGCTCGGAGGCTTCACCGCTGAGGAACAGATCAACACCCGCCGCTACGCCCTGGTCGATATAGCCCTGCCCGCCACCGGTGCACCAGCCGACCCGGCGGATCATCGCACTGCCTTCGACCAGCAGCGGTTCGCGGCCCATGACCTCTTGAACCTTGCGCGCGAAATCACGCGGGGTCATCGGCTCATTCAACGAGCCGACCAGCCCGACAATCTTCAGATTGTCCGGGTCCAGCGGCCCCTCGACGGTAATGTCCAGCTGACGCGCCAGTTGCACGTTGTTGCCGACCTCCGGGTGCAGATCCAGCGGCAGGTGATAGGCGAGCAGACTGATGTCGTGCTTGAGCAGCGTCTTCAGGCGCCGCTGCTTCATGCCGGTGATGCACGGGTTCTCGCCCTTCCAGAAATAGCCGTGATGCACCAGCACCAGATCGGCCTCGGCTTCCACCGCGGCATCGAGCAACGCCTGACTGGCAGTCACGCCGCTGACGATACGCATCACCTGCGGACGGCCTTCGACCTGCAGGCCGTTGGGGCAGTAATCGGCGATTTTCGCACTGCCGAGGTAACGGTCGGCTTCTTCGACCAGGGTGCTGAGGGCGACGGCCATGAAAGACTCCTAAATATCCCGTTCAGAGGCACGCGCGGCCTCGTATAATGCGCGACATTATGGGCGGTCTGACCCCGCCTGCAACTTTTCCAGGACGTGCTTAATGCTCAAGGCGCTGCGTTTTTTCGGCTGGCCGCTGTTGGCCGGTGTGCTTATCGCTCTGTTGATTATTCAACGTTACCCGCAGTGGGTCGGGCTACCAAGCCTCGACGTCAACCTGCAACAGGCCCCGCAAACAACCAGCGTGCAGCAGGGGCCGGTGTCCTATGCGGACGCAGTGGTCATCGCCGCACCGTCGGTGGTCAACCTCTACACTACCAAGGTCATCGCCAAACCGGCGCATCCGCTGTTTGAGGATCCGCAATTCCGGCGTTTCTTCGGTGACAACTCGCCGAAGCAGAAACGCATGGAATCGAGCCTCGGCTCCGGCGTGATCATGAGCCCGGAAGGCTACATTCTGACCAACAACCACGTGACCACCGGCGCCGACCAGATCGTGGTGGCGCTCAAGGACGGTCGTGAAACCCTCGCCCGCGTCATCGGCAGCGACCCGGAAACCGACCTCGCGGTACTGAAGATCGACTTGAAAAACCTGCCGGCAATCACCGTCGGCCGCTCCGACAGTATTCGCATCGGCGACGTCGCGCTGGCCATCGGCAACCCGTTCGGCGTCGGCCAGACCGTGACCATGGGCATCATCAGCGCCACCGGGCGCAACCAGTTGGGTCTGAACAACTACGAAGACTTCATCCAGACCGACGCGGCGATCAACCCGGGCAACTCCGGCGGCGCACTGGTCGATGCCAACGGCAACCTCACCGGGATCAACACCGCGATCTTCTCCAAGTCCGGCGGCTCGCAGGGCATCGGTTTTGCGATACCGGTGAAACTGGCGATGGAAGTGATGAAGTCGATCATCGAGCACGGTCAGGTGATTCGTGGCTGGCTCGGTATTGAAGTGCAGCCGCTGACCCAGGAACTGGCCGAGTCGTTTGGCCTGTCCGGGCGTCCGGGAATTGTCGTGGCGGGAATCTTCCGCGATGGCCCGGCACAGAAGGCCGGCCTGCAACTGGGTGACGTGATTCTGAGTATCGACGGCGAACCGGCCGGTGATGGCCGCAAGTCAATGAACCAGGTGGCGCGGATCAAGCCGACCGACAAGGTGACCATCCAGGTCATGCGCAACGGCAAGGAACTGAAGCTGACCGCTGAAATCGGCCTGCGTCCGCCGCCGGCGCCGGCGCCGGTCAAAGAAGAAGAGTAAGCGCCTTCCCAAAACAATGTAGGAGTGAGCCTGCTCGCGATGGCGCCGGGTCAGTCAGCATAAATGTTGAATGTCCGTCCGCTATCGCGAGCAGGCTCACTCCTACAGGGGGCAGCGCTGTATCAGAGGTCGCCGAGGCCGTCGATCAGCGCCTGATTCTGCTCCGGCGTACCGATCGAAATCCGCAGGAACTGGGCAATCCGCTCCTGCTTGAAGTGACGCACAATTACGCCCTGCTCGCGCAGCTTGGCCGCCAGCCCCGCAGCATCGTGTTGCGGGTGACGGGAGAAGATGAAGTTCGCCGCCGACGGCAGCACTTCAAAGCCTTTGGCCTGCAACTGCGCGATCACCCATTCGCGACTTTCGATGACCAGACGGCAGGTCTTGTCAAAATACTCGCGATCCTCGAACGCCGCCGCCGCACCGACAATCGCCAGGCGATCCAGCGGATAGGAGTTGAAGCTGTTCTTGATCCGCTCCAGCGCTTCGATCAGATCCGGATGACCCACCGCCAGACCGACGCGCAGCCCGGCCAGCGAGCGCGACTTGGACAGGGTCTGGGTCACCAGCAGATTCGGATAACGATCCACCAGACTGATCGCGGTTTCGCCGCCGAAGTCGATGTAGGCCTCATCCACCACAACCACCGAATCCGGGCTGGCCTTGAGGATCTGCTCGACCGCTTCCAGTGCCAGCAGGCAACCGGTCGGTGCGTTCGGATTGGGGAAAATGATCCCGCCGTTCGGTTTGGCGTAGTCCGCCGGGTTGATCTGGAACTGCGCGTCCAGCGGCACGGCATCGAACTGGATGCCGTACAGACCGCAATACACCGGATAGAAGCTGTAGCTGATGTCCGGGAACAGCAGCGGCTGCTCGTGTTGCAGCAGACCGTGAAAGATGTGCGCCAGCACTTCGTCCGAACCGTTGCCGAGGAACACCTGATTGCTCTGTACGCCGTAGTAGTGGGCGACAGCGGTTTTCAGCAGATCGCTGTTCGGGTCCGGGTACAGGCGCAGGTTGTCGTTGAGCTCGGCCTGCATCGCTGCCAGTGCTTTGGGCGACGGGCCGTAGGGGTTTTCGTTGGTATTGAGCTTGACCAGTTTGGTCAGCTTCGGCTGTTCGCCCGGCACATACGGCACCAGATCCTTGACGAACGGGCTCCAGAATTTACTCATGTTCACTCCCCCTGCCCTTGCAGAAAGTCTGCATCTTTAATGCGATATTCGGCGCTGCGTGCGTGCGCGCTGAGGGATTCGCCGCGCGCCAGCACCGAAGCGGTCTTGCCCAGCTCGGAAGCACCGGCCTCGGAGCAGAAGATGATCGACGAACGTTTCTGGAAGTCGTACACACCCAGCGGCGAGGAGAAACGCGCGGTGCCGGAGGTCGGCAGCACGTGGTTCGGACCGGCGCAGTAGTCGCCCAGCGCCTCGGAGGTGTGGCGGCCCATGAAGATCGCGCCGGCGTGACGGATCTGCGGCAGCCACGCTTGCGGGTCGGCGACCGACAGCTCCAGGTGTTCCGGGGCGATGCGGTTGGCGACTTCGATGGCTTGCGCCATGTCACGCACGTGGATCAGCGCACCACGGCCATTGATCGAGGTTTCGATGATGGTCGCGCGGTCCATGGTCGGCAGCAGTTTGTCGATGCTGGCGGCGACCTTGTCGAGGAACTCGGCGTCCGGGCTGACCAGAATCGCCTGGGCGTCTTCGTCGTGCTCGGCCTGGGAGAACAGGTCCATGGCGATCCAGTCCGGATCGGTCTGGCCATCGCAGACCACGAGAATTTCCGACGGGCCGGCGATCATGTCGATGCCGACCTGACCGAACACGTGACGCTTGGCGGTGGCGACATAGATGTTGCCCGGGCCGACGACCTTGTCCACCTGTGGCACGCTTTCGGTGCCGTAAGCCAACGCGGCAACCGCTTGCGCGCCGCCGATGGTGAACACCCGGTCAACGCCGGCAATGCAGGCCGCCGCCAGCACCAACTCATTGATTTCACCGCGCGGGGTCGGCACGACCATGACCACTTCGGTCACGCCAGCGACCTTGGCCGGAATCGCGTTCATCAACACCGACGACGGGTACGACGCCTTGCCGCCCGGCACATACAGGCCGGCGCGATCCAGCGGCGTGACCTTCTGCCCGAGCACGGTGCCGTCGGCCTCGGTGTAGCTCCAGGAATCCTGTTTCTGTTTTTCGTGATAGCTGCGCACCCGCGCCGCGGCTTTTTCCAGCGCCTCGCGCTGTGCCACGGTGATGCGAGTCAGGGCCAGTTCCAGACGCTCGCGCGGCAGGATCAGGTCGGCCATCGACGCCACTTCGAGGCCGTCGAACTTCTGGGTGAATTCGACCAGCGCCGCGTCACCGCGCTCGCGCACAGCCTTGATGATGTCCAGCACGCGCTGATTGACCGAGTCGTCAGACACACTTTCCCAGCTCAGCAGATGATCCAGATGATGCGCGAAATCCGGGTCAGCAGCGTTGAGTCGGCGAATTGCAGTCGGTGCGGTCATAGCGAGAGCCTCATAGGAATGGCAAAAACTCAGGCGCCCTAACTTAGCAGTCGTTTCCGCTTGGGCACCTGAGATTCTGGCTATGAGGCGGATAGACGGGCGCGACTCAAGGTCGCGCAGGTACATCAGCCGCGGTGTCGCGATTCCACTGCCTTGCGCAGGGTATCGATCAACGCCTGGATTCGGGCGTGTTGCATCTTCATCGAAGCCTTGTTGACCACCAGGCGCGAGCTGATCGTGGCGATCAGTTCCTGAGGTTCCAGGCCGTTGGCGCGCAGGGTGTTGCCGGTGTCGACCACGTCGATGATCTTGTCGGCCAGGCCGATCAGCGGCGCCAATTCCATCGAGCCGTAGAGCTTGATGATGTCGACCTGACGGCCCTGCTCGGCGTAGTAACGCTTGGCGACGTTGACGAACTTGGTCGCCACGCGCAGACGGCCCTTGGGCTCGGCCGCGCCGATCTTGCCGGCGGTCATCAGCTTGCACTGGGCAATCTGCAGATCCAGCGGCTCGTACAGGCCCTGGCCGGTGTATTCCATCAACACGTCTTTACCGGCGACGCCGAGGTCGGCCGCGCCATGCTCGACATAGGTCGGCACGTCGGTGGCACGCACGATCAACAGACGTACGTCATCCTGAGTGGTGGGGATGATCAGTTTGCGGCTCTTGTCCGGATTCTCGGTCGGCACGATGCCCGCTTCAGCGAGAAGCGGCAGGGTGTCGTCAAGGATGCGGCCCTTGGACAGTGCGATGGTCAACATGGGAAACGTCAGTCCTTATCAAGGTACTCATGTCCGGTCGCAATCGGCGCCGGACACACATCGAGCCGGATACCGGCTCGACTCGAAACGAATTCAGTGGACACTTCCCTGTGCCCAGTGCAGCTACTAGCCCGGAACGCGACGGATCTTGGCGCCCAGCATCTGCAGTTTTTCTTCGATGCACTCGTAACCACGGTCGATGTGGTAGATGCGGTCGATCAGGGTGTCGCCTTCGGCCACCAGTGCCGAGATCACCAGGCTGGCCGAAGCACGCAGGTCGGTGGCCATCACTGGCGCGCCCTTCAGGACTTCAGTACCGGTGACGATCGCAGTGTTGCCTTCGACCTGGATCTTGGCGCCCATGCGGTGCAGTTCGTAAACGTGCATGAAACGGTTTTCGAAGATCGTCTCGATCACTGCGCCGGTGCCTTCGGCAATGGCGTTGAGCGAGATGAACTGTGCCTGCATGTCGGTCGGGAACGCCGGGTACGGCGCGGTGCGCACGTTGACCGCTTTCGGGCGCTTGCCGTGCATGTTCAGCTCGATCCAGTCTTCACCACTGGTGACTTCAGCGCCGGCTTCACGGAGCTTTTCCAGAACGGCTTCGAGGATGGTCGGATCGGTGTCCTTGACCTTCACGCGGCCACCGGTGACCGCAGCGGCCACCAGGTAGGTGCCGGTTTCGATACGGTCAGGCATGACCTTGTAGAAGCACGAACCCAGACGCTCGACGCCATCGATGGTGATGGTGTCGGTGCCGGCGCCGGAAACTTTGGCACCCATGGCGTTGAGGAAGTTCGCCAGGTCAACCACTTCCGGCTCGCGCGCGGCGTTCTGCAGGACGCTGCGGCCCTTGGCCAGGGCAGCTGCCATCATGATGTTTTCGGTACCGGTCACACTGACGGTATCGAAGAAGAAGCTGGCGCCGCGCAGGCCGCCTTCAGGCGCCTTGGCCTTGATGTAGCCGCCTTCGACGTCGATCACCGCGCCCATGGCTTCGAGGCCACGGATGTGCAGGTCGACCGGACGCGAACCGATGGCGCAACCGCCAGGCAGGGCGACTTCGGCTTCGCCGAAACGCGCAACCATCGGGCCCAGTACCAGGATCGAGGCACGCATGGTTTTCACCAGTTCGTACGGTGCGATCAGGGTCTTGATGGTGCGTGGATCGATTTCGACGCTGAGTTTCTCGTCGATCACCGGCTCGATGCCCATGCGACCGAACAGCTCGATCATGGTGGTGATGTCGTGCAGGTGCGGCAGGTTGCCAACGGTCACCGGGCCATCGCACAGCAGGGTGGCAGCCAGAATCGGCAGGGCGGAGTTCTTCGCCCCGGAGATACGGATTTCGCCATCAAGACGAACGCCACCGGTAATAATCAATTTATCCATAAGAATCTCGACGCCCTTGGGCTCAGGTGCGCTCGGCCCAGGCCGCGCGGCTGAAAAATTTCATAGTGACCGCATGGATGCTGCCATCGGCGATCCACGGGTTCAAATGGGCATAGATGCTCTGCTGACGCTTGACCGGGCTTAACGCCGCCAGTTCATCGCTAATCACGTTCAGCTGAAAGTTGCAGCCTTCGCCTTCAACTTCCACCTGCGTTCCTGGCAGCTTCCCTTCAAGGAAGCTCTTCACTTCTACGGCCTGCATGCTCAACCTCAATCGGCGCCCTGTGCGCACGGGTCGGACATCATACAAAAAAGCCCCGCGCCTGCGAACCCCGCATTGGCAGGACTCTGACGGGGGGCTTTTTTATCGATGCGGGTTCAGGGGTGCGCCAGCAACTCGGTCAGTTCACTGACCTGAGCGATTTCGCGCATGTCTTCCGGCATCGCGCGGATGCTGACAACCTTGCCGGCCGCCTGGGCATCGCGCATGAAGCACAGCAGCAGGGACAAGCCGACGCTGCTGGACTTCTTCACTGCCGAGCAATCGATGACCAGCGACGTCGCCTTGCTGGACTTGATCAGCGCCTGGCCTTCCTTGCGCAGGTCGGGACCTGTGCGGTAATCCAGTACTCCACTGAGCAATAGCTCGTCGACGTCACTCATACGTATTGCCGCCTCACTCATTGCGCTGGCTTCGCGGCAGCTTTGTCGGTTTCTTCCTTGGCCTTGGCCACTTCACCGGCCCAACCATTGATGGTCTTGTCCAGGTCGTTGCCATTGCGCTGCATCGCATCGGCGAACTGGTCACGGAACAGCTTGCCGATGTTGATGCCGTTGATGATCACGTTGCGCAGTTTCCACTCGCCGTTGATCTTCTCCAGCGTGTATTGCACTGGATAGATCGCGCCGTTGTTGCCCTTGACGGTCATGCCGACGCTGGTGCGATCGCCGGACTCATCCTTGGCAGGATCTACGGTAATGCCCTGGTTGTTGTACTCGAGCAAAGCGTTGCCATAGAACTGGAACAGACCGCGCTTGAAGTTTTCCTGGAACGTCTGCATCTGCGCAGGCGTGGCCTTGCGCGAATACTTGACGGTCATGATGCTCTTGGAAATGCCCTCGGCATCCACCACGGGACCGACAATGGTGTTCAGCGCCGTGTAGAAGTCCTGCGGATCCTTCTTGTACTTCTCTTTATTGGCCGACAGGTCGGCCAGCATCCGGTTCGTGGTGTCCTGAACCAGATCGTGCGCCGACTGTCCAGGCGCAGCGTTAGCCAGCAGTGGCAGTGTCGCGAGCAACACCAACAGGCCACGTCGCAAGGTAGAGATCATTCAAAAGCTCCTCATTTGGCGTCTTTGCTAACGGTATTGAGCAGGAATTTACCGATCAGGTCTTCCAGTACCAGAGACGACTGCGTGTCGTGGATGGTTCCACCATCCTTCAGACGGGTGTCTTCCCCGCCCACGCTGATACCGATGTACTTCTCGCCCAACAGGCCAGCGGTCAGGATAGACGCTGTGGAGTCGGTCGGCAGGTTGTCGACCTTTTTATCCACTTGCAGGGTTACCCGCCCGGTGAAGCTGTCGCGATCCAGATCGATGGCCGTGACCTTGCCGATGGTCACACCGGCCATGGTCACTTTGGCTCTGACCGTCAAACCGGCGATATTGTCGAAGTAGGCATACAGTTTATAGGTGTCGGTGGTCGAAGTCGGAGACAGGCCACTGACCCGCAGGGCAAGCAGCAACAAGGCCAGGATCCCTGCCAGCAGGAACAGGCCGACACCGATTTCCAGGGTGCGGTTTTGCATCAGAAATCTCCAAACATCAAAGCGGTCAGAATAAAGTCCAGGCCCAGTACCGCCAGCGAGGCGAATACCACGGTCTTGGTGGTGGCGCGACTGATGCCCTCGGAAGTGGGCTCACAGTCATAGCCTTGGAATACGGCGATCCAGGTCACGACGAAGGCGAAAACGATACTTTTGATGACGCCGTTGAGCACATCGCTGGTGAAGTTCACGCTGTTCTGCATGTTCGCCCAGTAGGAACCTTCATACACGCCAAGCCAGTCGACAGCCACCCACGAACCGCCCCAGATCCCCACCACGCTGAAAATCATCGCCAGCACCGGCAGGGAAATGAAACCGGCCCACAGACGCGGGGCAATAATGTATTTGAGCGGATCGACACCGATCATTTCCAGGCTGGAAAGCTGCTCGGTGGACTTCATGTTGCCAATTTCCGCGGTCAGCGCCGAACCGGCACGCCCGGCAAACAGCAAGGCGGTCACCACCGGCCCCAGTTCACGCAGCAACGTCAGGGCCACCATCTGCCCCACCGCCTGCTCCGAACCGTAGCTCGACAGAATACTGAAGCCCTGCAGCGCCAGCACCATGCCGATGAAAATCCCGGACACGACGATGATCACCAGCGACATCACGCCAACCGAATGCAGCTGCTTGACCAACAGGCCAAAACCGCCGCTGATGCCGCCACGACCGAGCAGGGCGTGGAACAGGAACAGGGTCGCACGACCAAACACCGCAACGGCGTCGATCGCCGCCTCGCCGAAACGGCGTACGCGTTCTATTAATGAAATTCTGCGCATCAGCGCTTCCCCAGAAGATCTGCGCGGTAATCCGTCGCTGGAAAATGATACGGCACCGGGCCATCGGGGTTGCCGGTCATGAACTGGCGAATACGCGGCTCATCCGAATTCATCAACTCGTCCGGCGTGCCCTGCCCCAGCACCTGACCATCACCCACTACATAGATGTAGTCAGCGATGCTCGCGGTTTCGGCCAGATCGTGGGAGACCACGATACTGGTGATCCCCAGCGCATCGTTGAGCAGACGGATCAGGCGTACCAGCACGCCCATGGCGATCGGGTCCTGACCGACGAAAGGCTCGTCGTACATGAGAATCTGCGGATCGAGCGCAATTGCCCGGGCGAGCGCCACGCGACGCTTCATGCCGCCGGACAGTTCGTCGGGCATCAGCTCGATGGCGCCGCGCAGACCGACCGCCTGCAATTTGAGCAGAACGATGTCGCGGATCATTTCATCCGGCAATTGGGTATGAACGCGCAGGGGGAAAGCGACGTTCTCGAAGACATCGAGATCGGTAAACAGCGCGCCGCTCTGAAACAGCACGCCCATGTGCTTGCGCGCATCGAACAGATCACTGCGCGACAGCGTCGGCAGGTTCTGGCCGTTGACCCAGACTTCGCCGCTGGAAGGACGCAACTGTGCACCCATCAAGCGCAACAAAGTGGTCTTGCCGCACCCGGAAGGTCCCATGATGCCGGTAACCTTGCCACGCGGGATGCGAATATCGACGTTATTGAAAATGCTGCGCGCACCGCGCTTGAAGGAGACTCCCTTCAGCTCGACCGCGTAGGCGTTATCGGCACTCATCTAAACTCCTTGCGATGCAGCCTCTCACTCGGACGCCTGGCTTTCCGCAGAAAGCACATACCTCCCGGGCAGGCCGAACTGGCGGCGAACTATATCACTGCAAAGGCCAAGCGCCCAAGGCCCATGCCCCCCTGTGTTCAGCGATATGACAGGCGCGGCCGCGCTTTTTCAGGGTTTTGGTTACGAGGAATGACAAAGCACAACGAACTTGCGTGAGGCTTTTCAACATAACCGCTATAATCGCCGCCTTTTCATCGGGCTATACGATTTCTGACATGAGCCAATCCAGCGACCTGATTCAATCGGCACAACGCACCATCCGCCTCGAAGTGGAAGCCGTACAAGGCTTGTTGCCCCATATCGACGCCGATTTCGTACGCGCTTGCGAGATGATTCTGGCCAGCAAAGGCCGTGTGGTCGTGGTCGGCATGGGCAAATCCGGGCACGTCGGCAACAAGATTGCCGCGACCCTGGCCAGCACCGGCACCCCGGCATTTTTCGTCCACCCCGCCGAAGCCAGTCATGGCGACATGGGCATGATCACCCGTGACGACGTGATTCTCGCCCTCTCCAACTCCGGCTCGACCAACGAAATCGTCACCTTGCTGCCCCTGATCAAGCGCCTGGGTATCCAGTTGATCAGCCTGACCGGCAATCCGCAGTCGCCGTTGGCCAAGGCCGCCGAAGTCAATCTCAATGTTCACGTCGAGCACGAAGCCTGCCCGCTGAACCTGGCGCCGACTTCCTCGACCACCGCAGCGCTGGTCATGGGCGATGCCCTGGCCGTGGCGCTGCTGGAAGCGCGTGGTTTCACCGCCGAAGATTTTGCTTTTTCCCACCCGGGCGGAGCCTTGGGTCGACGCCTGCTGCTGAAAGTGGAAAACGTCATGCACGCCGGGCAAGAGCTGCCGCAAGTACAACGCGGCACCCTGCTCAAGGACGCGCTCATGGAAATGACCCGCAAGGGTCTGGGCATGACCGTCATCCTTGAAGCCGATGGCAAGCTGGCCGGGATCTTCACCGACGGCGACCTGCGCCGCACCCTGGATCGCAGCATCGACATCCGCAGCGCCACCATCGACCAGGTCATGACCGCACACGGCAAGACCGCACGGCCCGAGATGCTCGCCGCCGAAGCGCTGAAAATCATGGAAGACCACCGAATCAACGCACTGGTGGTCGTGGACGAAGAAGATCGCCCGATCGGCGCCTTCAACCTCTCCGATCTGCTGCGTGCAGGAGTGATGTAATGACAAGCGATCTGCTGCAACGCGGCAAAGCGATCAAACTGGCGGTGTTCGACGTCGACGGCGTCCTCACCGACGGGCGCCTGTACTTCCTTGAAGACGGCAGCGAATTCAAGACGTTCAACACCCTCGACGGCCAAGGCATCAAGATGCTGATGAATGCCGGTGTCGAGACGGCCATCATCAGTGGCCGCAAGACGCCGGTGGTTGAGCGCCGGGCGAAGAACCTCGGCATCCCGCATCTGTTTCAGGGCCGCGAAGACAAATTGGTGGTTCTGGACGGTCTTCTGCAGCAACTGGGCCTAAGCTATGAACAGGTCGCCTACCTCGGTGACGACTTGCCTGACCTGCCGGTGATCCGCCGCGTAGGCCTGGGCATGGCCGTCGCCAATGCTGCCGATTTCGTGCGCGAACACGCCCATGGCGTCACTCGGGCCCGTGGTGGCGAAGGTGCCGCCCGCGAATTCTGCGAATTGATCCTGCGCGCCCAGGGCCGCCTCGATGCGGCCAACGCCGCGTACCTGTGAGCCAAATCATGTTTAGCAAAAAATTTCGCAACTTCCTGCTGTTCGGCTGTATCGCTGCCATGTTTGCAGCGGTCGGCTACTGGAATATCAGTCCGGAACGCTTCCTCGACAAGCCTGCAGCCAAGGCCGAAGACACTGCCATCGACTGGTACGCCACCAATACACACACCTTTCAGTACCTCCCGGACGGCAAGCTGCAATACGAGATGACGTCGGACAAGGCCGAGCACCTGAAAGCGACGGATGTGACGCTTGTCACCAAACCCGACCTGAACATGTTCCGCGGTACCGAGTTTCCGTGGCACGTGACCAGCGAGCGCGGTGAAGTGAATTCGGGCGGCACCGAGGTCGAACTGATCGATTCCGTACGCGTCAAGCGTACTGACGAAAAGAACCGCGACACCTTGATCACCAGCACACGCATGACAGTGTTCCCGCAGCAGCAATATGCGCAGACCGCGCAACCCGTTAGAATCGACGGCGCTGGCGGTGTATCGACTGGCGTGGGAATGAAGGCGTATTTGAAGGAAAGCAGGATACACCTGCTATCGAACGTAAGAGGACAGTATGAGGCTCGTTAAAACCCTCCCTATTTTGCTCAGTCTGGGCGCAGCACTGGGAAGCGTGAGCGCCTGGGCTCTGCCGAACGATCAGCAGCAACCTATCCGCATTCAGGCCGACGACGCCCAACTGGACGACAAGAACGGCATCGCCACCTATAAAGGTGACGTGATCATTACCCAGGGTTCGATGATCGTTAAGGGTAATACGGTGACCATCACCCGTACCCCGACCGGCGATATCGACGTGGTGACCTCGGTGGGCAACCTTGCCTACTTCGAGCAACTGCAAACCCAGGGCGACACCAAGCCTGTACAGGGCTGGGGCGTGACGATCCAGTACCACGCTGCGCAAAACCGCGTCGTGCTGATCGACAAGGCCAAGGTTGTCGACAAGGACAACAACACCACTCAGGGCGAAAAAATCGTCTATGACACGGTGAAAAAACTGGCCAGCGCCGGCCGCGCTACCGGCAGTAAAGTCACCGAGGCGCGTCCGCGCATCGACATGGTGATCCAGCCGAAGCCGAAAAACGACGAGAAAAAGGCCCAGTAATGGCAACTCTGAAAGCTCAACACCTGGCCAAGGCCTATAAAAGCCGCCAGGTTGTGCGCGACGTCAGCCTGTCGATCGACAGTGGCCAGATCGTTGGCCTGCTCGGCCCGAACGGCGCCGGCAAGACGACCTGCTTCTATATGATTGTCGGCCTGGTGCAGGCCGATCAGGGCCGCGTGTTGATCGATGATCTGGACGTCAGCCATCAGCCGATGCACGGCCGCGCCAAGGCCGGTATCGGCTATCTGCCGCAAGAAGCGTCGATCTTCCGCAAACTGTCGGTGGCCGATAACATCATGGCCATCCTCGAAACCCGCGCGGAACTCGACAAGGCCGGTCGTCGCAAGGAACTGGAAAGCCTGCTGCAGGAATTCCACATCAGCCACATCCGCGACAACCTCGGCATGAGCCTGTCCGGTGGTGAACGCCGCCGGGTGGAAATCGCCCGCGCACTGGCGACCGCACCGAAATTCATCCTGCTCGACGAACCGTTCGCCGGTGTCGACCCGATCTCGGTCGGCGACATCAAGCAGATCATCCACCACCTCAAGGCCAAGGGCATCGGTGTTCTGATCACCGACCACAACGTGCGTGAGACCCTGGATATCTGCGAAACCGCCTACATCGTCAACGACGGTCAACTGATCGCCGAAGGCGATGCTGCGACCATCCTTGCCAACGATCTGGTGAAGGAAGTGTATCTGGGCCACGAGTTCCGCCTGTAAGCACCAAGGCACTTGGCCAGCCTCCGGGTGCTGTATCGATGAAGCAGGCTTTTATACGCTTTTATTGTTACAGCGCTCTAGGCAAACACGACAGTTTCAGGCATATAATTTGCTTAAGTTTGGCGCTTCGGCGCCCTGTAGTGGATGGCGCATGCGCGCCGGCGAATAAGGTGTTAAGCCCCTGCCATGAAACCATCGCTAGTCTTGAGAATGGGCCAGCAGCTGACGATGACACCGCAGCTGCAACAGGCCATCCGCCTGCTCCAATTGTCGACCCTGGACCTGCAACAGGAAATCCAGGAGGCCCTGGAATCCAATCCGATGCTCGAACGCCAGGAAGAAGGCGACGACTTCGACAACTCCGATCCTTTGGCCGACAACGCCGAACAAAAGCCCAACACCGACATTCAGGAACCGTCATACCAGGAAACCGCCCCGACGGTGGACAACCTGGAGGAAGGTGAATGGAACGAGCGCATTCCCAACGAGCTGCCGGTCGACACTGCCTGGGAAGATGTCTACCAGACCAGCGCCAGCAGCCTGCCCAGCAGCGATGACGACGAGTGGGACTTCACCACCCGCACCTCTGCCGGGGAAAGCCTGCAGAGCCATTTGCTCTGGCAATTGAACCTGGCGCCGATGTCCGACACCGACCGCCTGATCGCCGTGACCCTGATCGATTGCATCAACAATCAGGGCTACCTCGACGAAACCCTCGAAGAAATTCTCGACGCCTTTGATCCGGAACTCGACATCGAGCTGGACGAAATCGAAGCCGTCCTGCACCGCATCCAGCAGTTCGAACCCGCCGGCATCGGCGCCCGCAACCTCGGCGAATGCCTGTTGCTGCAACTGCGCCAGCTCCCGGCCAAGACTCCGTGGCTGAACGAAGCCAAGCGTCTGGTCAGCGATTACATCGATCTGCTCGGCAGTCGCGACTACAGCCAGCTGATGCGGCGCATGAAGCTCAAGGAAGATGAGCTGCGTCAGGTCATCGAACTGGTGCAAAGCCTGAATCCGCGCCCGGGCTCGCAGATCGAATCGACTGAAGCCGAGTACGTGGTGCCGGACGTCATTGTGCGCAAGGACAACGAACGCTGGCTGGTCGAGCTGAATCAGGAGTCGGTGCCCCGTCTGCGGGTCAACGCACAGTACGCTGGTTTTGTCCGTCGCGCCGACACCAGCGCCGACAACACTTTCATGCGCAATCAGTTGCAGGAAGCGCGCTGGTTCATCAAGAGCCTGCAAAGCCGCAACGAAACCCTGATGAAAGTGGCGACCCAGATCGTCGAGCATCAGCGCGGTTTCCTGGAGTACGGCGACGAAGCCATGAAGCCGTTGGTCCTGCACGACATCGCCGAGGCGGTCGGCATGCACGAATCGACGATTTCCCGCGTCACTACCCAGAAATTCATGCATACCCCACGGGGTATTTATGAACTGAAATATTTTTTCTCCAGCCACGTCAGCACCTCCGAAGGCGGCGAATGCTCGTCCACGGCGATTCGCGCGATCATCAAGAAACTGGTTGCGGCGGAAAATCAGAAAAAGCCGTTGAGTGACAGCAAGATCGCTGGTTTACTGGAGGCACAAGGCATTCAGGTGGCTCGCCGCACCGTCGCCAAGTACCGCGAATCCCTCGGGATCGCGCCTTCGAGCGAACGCAAGCGGTTGATGTAAGCCACGTTACAGCGTTCCAGTGGCAGGCTCTTCGGCCTGCCGCTTTATGCACTGGCAACGAAGGAGAAGCTGTATGCAAGTCAACATCAGTGGACACCAACTGGAAGTGACCCAACCTCTGCGTTCCTATATCGAGGAAAAACTCCAACGACTGGAGCGCCATTTCGACAAGATCACCAACGTGCAGGTCACGATGTGCGTCGAAAAGCTGAAGCAGAAAATCGAAGCCACCTTGCATATTCCCGGCAGCGAAGTGGTCGCCAACGCAGAAGATACTGACATGTATGCTGCGATCGACGCACTGACCGACAAGCTGGATCGCCAACTCAAAAAGCATAAGGAAAAGACCCAGAGCCTCCTCCAGGGCGCGACAGGTCGTTAACACCCCCAACCCATGATCCGACTTGAAAGTATCCTGACCCCCGGCCGTTCCCTGGTGAACGTGCCGGGCGGCAGTAAAAAGAAAGCCCTCGAACAGATTGCCAACCTGATCGCCCGCGAAGTGCCGGGTCTGGAGATGCAAGATGTCTTCGAGGCGCTGATCGCCCGTGAGAAACTCGGCTCCACCGGTTTCGGCAACGGCATCGCCATTCCCCACTGTCGCCTCAAAGGCTGTGAAGCGCCTGTCAGCGCTTTGATGCACCTTGATGCGCCTATCGATTTCGATGCCATCGACGGTGCGCCGGTTGACCTGCTGTTTGTCCTGCTGGTCCCGGAAGCTGCCACCGATGCCCACCTGGAATTACTGCGCCAGATCGCCAGCATGCTCGATCGCAAGGAAGTGCGCGAAAAACTGCGCAGCGCACCGAGCAACGAAGCCTTGTATCAGGTCGTCCTGAGCGAGCAAAACGGGCATTAATCATGCGCTTGATCATCGTCAGCGGCCGCTCCGGCTCGGGTAAAAGCACTGCCCTGGATGTCCTTGAGGACAACGGCTACTACTGCATCGACAACCTGCCGGCCGGTCTGCTGCCGGAACTGGCCGAACGCGCGCTGATCCACACCGAACTGGCCCAGCCGCTGGTGGCGGTGTCGATTGATGCGCGCAACCTGCCAAGCCACCTGTCGCGCTTCCCCGAGTTGCTGGAAGAAGTCCGCGCCCGGCACATCCAGTGCGATGTGCTGTATCTGGATGCCGACGAAGAAACCCTGCTCAAGCGCTTTTCGGAAACTCGCCGTCGTCACCCGCTGAGCACGGCCAACCGCTCGCTGGCCGAAGCGATCAACGACGAGACCGCCCTGCTCGGGCCGATTGCCGACCTGGCCGACCTCAAGGTCAACACCACCAATCTGAACCTGTACCAGTTGCGCGACACCATCAAGCTACGCCTGCTGAACCAGCCGGAGCCGGGCACGGCCTTTCTGGTCGAGTCGTTCGGCTTCAAGCGCGGCATGCCGGTGGATGCGGATCTGGTGTTCGACGTGCGCTGCCTGCCCAATCCGTACTGGAAGCCTGAATTGCGCGCACAGTCCGGTCTCGATGCACCGGTCGCCGAATATCTGGCGGCGCAGCCGGAGGTTGAGGAGATGTTTCAAGACATCTACGGCTACCTGAATAAATGGCTGCCGCGTTTTGCCGCGAGCAACCGCGCCTACGTCACCATCGCCATTGGCTGCACTGGCGGGCATCACCGCTCCGTTTACCTGACCGAACGCCTGGGTCAGGCCCTGCAGAAAACCCTGAAGAACGTCCAGGTTCGCCACCGCGACCTCACTTAAAGGATTCACACCGCGATGCCTGCTCTGGAAATCGAAATCATCAATAAGCTGGGCCTGCATGCCCGAGCGTCGGCCAAATTCGTCGGGGTAGCGGGCCAGTTCCCGGATTGCACGATCAGAGTGGGGCGTACACCCGAAACCACGGTCGATGGCAAAAGCATCATGGCGATGATGATGCTGGCCGCCGGCAAAGGCACCAAGATCTATCTGAGTACCGAAGGCCATCAGGAGCAGGAAGCGCTGGATGCGCTGGTGGCATTGATCAACAACTACTTCGATGAAGGTGGTTGATCCTGCATGGAGGGGGAGCTTGCTCCCTCTCTGCCAATCAGCCCAGCGCCGTATCCATCACCATCATCAGACAGAACCCGATCAGCAAGCCAAGACTGGCGAGCTTGTCATGACCATTGCGTCGCGACTCGGGGATCACTTCATGCGTCACCACCAGCAACATCGCCCCCGCCGCCAGCGCCAGCCCCAACGGCAACAACAGCTCCGCCAGACTGACCAGCCACGCACAGAGCAGCGCAAACATTGGCTCGACCAGCCCTGAAGCCGCCCCGATCAAGAACGCCCTGACCCGCGACATCCCCGCCCCGGCCAGCACCAGCGCAATCACCAATCCTTCTGGCACATCCTGCAAGGCAATGCCCATCGCCAGACTGTCGGCATCCGGCATGCCACCACCTGCCGAGACACCCACCGCCATGCCTTCCGGGATGTTGTGGGCAATGATGGCGAAGACGAACAGCCAGATCCGCGGCGCAATCACCGGGCGCTCAGGGGTACCGACGAGCATTTCCGGTGAGGCGCCGGACAGTTTCAGGTCCACCAGATACAAGCCGAATGCACCGAGCATGATGCCGAAGCAGATCAGCCCGCTGGCTGCCCACGGTGTCAGGCCCAGAGTTTCGGCGGCACCAATGCCCGGCACGATCAGCGAAAACGCAGTCGCTGCCAGCATCACGCCGGCGCCGAAACCCAGCAGCGTATCGCTGAGCATCTGCGGCATGCGCCGGATCACCAACACCGGCACCGCGCCGAGCGCCGTGCCGAGGGCGCAGATTGCCCCACCCTGCAAGGCCCGCGACAGCTTCGGCTGTAGATCCAGCCATTCCAGGCCATGCGCCGCAAGCAGAGTCATGCCCGCCAGCAGCAACAGCGACCCGACCGCGTAACGAAACATGCGCCCACCGCCAATCGACAGTGTTTCAGTGCCCATAGTCAGCCCTGGATTGTTTTTATAGATGGCTTAAACCAGTGCGGCCTGATAACGCGCGGCGACTTCAGGCCAATTGATCACGTTGTAGAACGCGTTGATGTATTCCGGACGGCGGTTCTGATAACGCAGGTAGTAGGCGTGCTCCCAGACATCCAGACCGAGAATCGGCGTATTGCCATTCATCAGCGGGCTGTCCTGATTACCGCTGCTTTCCACGATCAGTTTCTTGTCGGGAGTGACGCTGAGCCAGGCCCAGCCGCTGCCGAAACGGGTCAGTGCGGCTTTGGTGAAGGCGTCCTTGAAACTGTCGAGGCCGCCCAGTTGCTCATCGATCGCCTTGGCCAACGCGCCATCTGGCTTGCCACCGCCATTGGGCACCATGACTTCCCAGAACAGCGAATGGTTGGCGTGGCCGCCGCCCTGGTTGATCACCGCTGCGCGGAGTTTTTCCGGCAACTGCTGGACGCTGGCGACCAGTTTTTCCACCGGCCACTCGGCGTACTCAGTGCCTTCGACGGCGGCATTGAGGTTGTTGATGTAGGTCTGGTGGTGCTTGGTGTAATGAATCTCCATGGTTTGCGCATCAATGTGCGGTTCCAGGGCGTCGTAGGCGTACGGCAAGGCAGGCAAGGTAAAAGCCATTTCAGTGGACTCCATGGTGATGTGAGGCAGGCGCGCGGCGCGCATCGCCGGTATCCGGGTGCAGCAGGCGCTGGGTGCGCGGGTATTCGCCGTGCTCGCTGATGAAATTCAGCAGCTCGACGTAGGTCTTGCTGCTCTGGCGTAGTGCGGCTTCACGCAGGGCCGGACGCAGGCGCTCGTCCTGCATGGTTTGCAACAGCCGTTGATGAATCGCGCAGAGGTACTCTGCGCTCTCCTCCGGCTGATTCAGGCGCAGGTGCAGATCCGCCAGGTTGTGGTGGGAGATGACGCAGGCCGCCACCGCTTCGTCGGCATCGGCCCAGCGCTCGAACAGCACTTGCGCCAGGGCCAGGGCCTGCAGATAAGCTTCACGGGCATCAATCAGCTCGCCCAGCATGAAGCAGCGATTGGCCCGTTCGATCGTGCGTTTCCAGTGCTCCATGGTGAGCCTCCAAAGCGGTTGCGGGATTTACACGCCGCCGGCGGTGAGTTTCTCGGGGTTGAGCAACTCTTCCAGTTGGCTGCGCGACAGATCGGTGTGTTCCAGCGCGACGTCGATCACCGGACGCCCTTGTTTGTAGGCCTGCTTGGCGATTTCGGCAGCCTTCTGATAGCCGATGATCGGGTTGAGCGCGGTGACCAGAATCGGGTTGCGCGACAGCGCTTCCTTGAGCCGCGACTCATTGACCTTGAAGCTGGCGATGGCCTTGTCGCCGAGCAGACGACTGGCATTGGCCAGCAGTTCGATGCTGCTGAGCAGGTTCTGGGCGATGATCGGCAGCATCACGTTCAGTTCGAAATTGCCCGACTGGCCGGCGATGGTGATCACCGAGTCGTTGCCGATCACTTGCGCGGCGACCATCGCAGTGGCTTCCGGAATCACCGGGTTGACCTTGCCCGGCATGATCGACGAACCCGGTTGCAGCCCTTCGAGCTCGATCTCGCCGAGACCGGCAAGCGGCCCTGAGTTCATCCAGCGCAGGTCGTTGGCGATTTTCATCAGCGACACAGCGATGGCCTTGAGCTGGCCGGAAACGGCGACGGCGGTGTCCTGCGAGCCGATCAGCGCGAACAGATCCTTGCCCGGAGTGAATTGCACATGGGTCAGCTGGCTCAGTTGGCGGCTGAAACGTGCGGCGAACTCAGGATGCGCATTGATCCCGGTACCAACCGCCGTACCGCCCTGTGCCAGCGATTGCAGGCTCGGCAGCAAATCCTGCAGGTGACCGATGTTGGCCTTGAGCTGTTGCGCCCAGCCATTGAGCACCTGACTCATGCGCACCGGCATCGCGTCCATCAAATGGGTGCGACCGGTTTTGACGTGGTGATGCACCTGTTCGGCTTTGTTTTCGATCACCTGCACCAGGTGCAGCAACGCCGGCAACAGCTGTTCGTGCAAAGCCAGGGCAGCGCTGACGTGGATGGTGGTCGGAATGATGTCGTTGCTGCTCTGGCCGCAATTGACGTGATCGTTCGGGTTGACCGGCTCGTCGAGCAGACGGCTGGCGAGGGTCGCAATCACTTCGTTGGCGTTCATGTTGGAGCTGGTGCCGGAGCCGGTCTGGAAGATATCCACCGGAAAATGCTGCATGAAGTCGCCTTCGAGCAGGCCTTGGGCCGCATCGCTGATGGCTTTGCCTTGGGCGGCGCTGATCTGGTTGAGTTCGACGTTGGCCCGGGCGGCAGCGGCTTTGGCGAGGATCAGCGCACGGATGAATTGCCTCGGCATCGGTTGGCCGCTGATCGGGAAGTTATCCACTGCGCGCTGGGTCTGCGCGCCGTAGAGAGCGTCCACCGGCACCTGCAATTCGCCCATGCTGTCGCGCTCAATACGTGTCTTGGTCATCTGAAAATCCTTGCACCAGTTCAATAAGAGGAATCGAGGGAAGCAACTCGCAGGTCGCCAGTTGCCAGGTGTAGCGCTGCCAGCGCTGGAGCCGGCAGTTGCACAGCGACAGGCGCTCCATTTCACGCAGCGGGCGCCAGGCTTGATCGAGACACAGACTGCGCCAGTGCCACGGCAACGCGATGTCGGTGGCTGTGTCGAGCAGCAGACGGAAGGAGGTTTCAGCGATGGTCCACGGGGAAGTCGCCGTACAGCAGGCCAGATAGCGGCCTTCGGCCAGGTAATGTTCGATCAGGCGCGGTTCGTCAGGATCCATCGCGCAACGGATCTGGCGACTCATCCAGCGCCAGCTTTCGAGGTACGGCTGCTCGTGCAAGGCAGAACTCATGATCCGGGACTCGTTCGGAGATGAGATTTATTATTAGATGATAATGAGAACCAAAACAAGAGCGCCTATGTACACAGACTCCATTGTGGGAGCGAGCCTGCTCGCGAAGGCGTCGTGTCAATCGCCGCTGCGGTCGGCTGTTAAATCGCTTTCGCGAGCAGGCTCGCTCCCACAGGGTTTTGTGGGGAGCCAACAAAAAAGGCGCGCCACCCGATGGGGGGGCGCGCCTTTTTTGTTGCCGCCGGGTTTTTTGTAA